>JAKPYU010000142.1 GCA_029568995.1 Candidatus Omnitrophota bacterium
CTTCACCGATCCCCAGAAGCCCATACAGGTGGAACCGAAGGTGTATCCTGTCGGTGAGCCCGATACAAATTCTCCTGTGTTTCTCACCACGAATTTTTCGCTGACATTCTTTGTGGTGTCCGGTGAGATTGAAAACAGCGGGAAAAGCGCCTGGCTTGTGGTCCCTGAATGTGAAGGCATGAGCGTCCTCACCGCGTGGGCGGCGGGGAAATTCAGTGCGGATTCAGTCGCGAAGTTTATCAAACAGGACGGACTGGAGTCCCGCATTGCATCACGGACACTTGTAATTCCGGGGTACGTGTCGCAGATAAGCGGCGAGCTGGAAGACAACCTTCCTGGCTGGAACATCCTTGTGGGGCCGCAGGAAGCATCGGATCTGGAAGGATTTATCAAAACGAGGCTCGCGGGATAATGAAATGCCCGTAGTTGAATTCTATCCTGCGGGAATAAAGGTTGATGTTCCGGAAGGCACCGGGCTCCTGGATGCCGCTGCTGCCGCCGGTGTCAGTATCAATGCTCCCTGCGGAGGAAAGGGGACCTGCGGGAAATGTGCGGTTCGTATCATCAGCGGCACCCCCGTTGTGCGTCAGGAGGGGGCCAAAACTGCCGGCCTCCGGGAAGGTGAATTCCTTGCATGCCGTACATCTGTGGGAACTGACGATATCATTGTAGAGGTTCCGGAGCACCGCCTTGCCGCCGATGACCGCTCTGAGGAACAGGAGATTTCTTCTGCCCTCACTGCAGTCCTCCAATCACCTTCACGGAAACCTCTTTCTGAAACTATATCACTCACGCTGCCGGAACCGGGAATGGATGACGGAATTGCCGATCTCGAACGGGTTCTTCGTGAATTGAAAAAGAACATCCCGGAATGTCCCGGCGATGCGGATGTGATGCCTGACACCATGCGGAAGCTTCCCGATGTCATTCGGGAAGATAATATGAACATAACAGCAGCGTACTGCAGCGAGGGAAACCGTCTTTACGTCGCGGAGGTGATTCCCGGCAAAAAGGCGGTGCAGTACGGTCTCGCGATAGACCTGGGTACAACCTCCGTATCGGTGCGTTGCGTTGATCTCAATACGGGAACGGTACTCAGTACCATGAGCGGGTATAATACCCAGGTGGCATGCGGCCTTGATGTGATCAGCAGAATCCAATACGGCAAAAACCGGGAACGCCTTGATGATCTCAGGTCACGGGCCGTGGAAACGATACGGCGCCTTACCGGGGAGATCATCGCGTCATGTGGTATCAGTCCGGACGACATATACAGCGCCGTGGTGTCGGGAAATACTGTCATGGTGCATCTCTTTCTTGGAATAAAAGCGGAATATCTCCGCCTTGCGCCGTACACCCCTGCCGTAATGAAAATTCCACCGATGAGGGCACAGGACGCCGGTATTGTAATGAATCCCGGAGGAATGGTATACTTTTCTCCGGCCGTGGGAAGCTATGTCGGCGGCGACATTACTGCGGGAGTGTTAGCCGCGGGAATTGACCGCAGCGGCGGGGTGAACATGTTCATCGATATCGGCACCAACGGGGAGCTGGTGATCGGGAACAGCGATTTTCTTCTCACCTGTGCCTGTTCCGCGGGGCCGGCATTCGAGGGCGGCGGCATCGGCTGCGGCATGCGGGCGACACGGGGTGCGGTGAACGGAGTGAGCGTTGATCCGGTAACAGGTGCCCCTTCGGTAACGGTGATTGAGGGCGTGAAGCCGGAGGGGATCTGCGGTTCGGGGGTCATAGACCTCATGGCGGAACTGTTCCTGAAAGGCTTCCTTGACCCTTCAGGAAAGTTTCGGGACGATAAAGGCTCTCCGGCCATAAGCAGGGAAAGGCGCCGGGGACTCTATGAAATGGCGGGACCGGACCTGAGCGCATTCGGCTCATCGCTTTTTATCACGGAAACAGATATTGACAACGTGATGCGGGCAAAAGCGGCAATCTACTCTGCATCGCAGCTTCTTCTGGGACACGCAGGTATGGATTTTCCCGATCTCGGCGCTGTATATGTCGCCGGGGGATTCGGCCAGTATCTCAATCTGAATAATGCTATTGCTATCGGCCTCCTTCCCGATCTCCCCCTTGAGAAATTTGTATATATCGGCAATGCCTCACTGGAAGGGTCAACAATGTCCCTCCTTTCAAGGGAGCACTGGGAACGGCAGCAGAAGCTTGCGGACAGTATGACCTATATCAACCTCAGCGATGAACCAGAGTACATGGACCGCTACACTGCGGCGCTTTTTATCCCCCATACCGATTTCAGCCGTTTCCCCTCGGTGATGAAACGGATGGAAAAAAAGAATGGAAAATAAATAACAAACGGTTCTTTTATGGACGATATAACGACGCGCGAAAAAGGGTATGACACGGCGCTTCGGGCTGTTCGGGATGAATTACAGGGAGCGGATATCCGTACCCGCTGCAGCGTCCTCGGTATCGATTACGAGGAACAGGGGAACATGCTTGTATTCACCGCATTCGGGGAAGCTGTCGCCCTGGAGACAGGCACCCTGGAGCTTTTCCTGCAGGAATCGGCCGTCCCTGCGGACGTACGGGTGCATATACTGGTGCTTCGATATCTCGCATGTGATTTTTCACTAAAGATTTCAGGGAAGCTTATTTCGTACCGGGAACTTCCCGGTGGCAGTTTCTACATGGGACCGTTCCGCGGAAGGACAGTTGTTCCCCTGGTGAAGCGCATCGGCAATGATGTGCAGGAACTCCGGCGGAGAATGGA
>JAKPYU010000146.1 GCA_029568995.1 Candidatus Omnitrophota bacterium
AAAGCCAGCCTGTCGCCGAATTCCCGTTTCAGGTCGAGCGGGTTCATTCCCTTGCAGTTGCACTGGACCGGATTCAGGACATCCAGGCCGATCTCGATCAGGTCGCCGATAATCGGATGCAGCGCCCCGCAGCAATGGTAAGCGACCCACAGGCGGTGTTCCTTGCCGATGGCGAATATCCGAGCGAGGCCGGGCATGATCATGTCGCGCCACAGGTCACGGCTGAACATCAGGCTTTCCTGCCCGGCCACATCGTCGCCGGTCCACAGCCAATCCAGCGGGAACCGGTTGCAGGCCTCTTTGGAAAGAAGCAGTGCGAACTCGGCGCACCGGTCAAACATCTCGCGAGTGAGTTCCGGTTCCAGGGCAGCACCCAGAAGGGTCTGCTCCATGCCGCGCAGACGCCAGTACATCTCAAACACACAGGGGGAAACATCGCAGCCGATGAAATAGTTCTCGCTTTGGGCAAGAACCGGGTCCATGAGGGACAGCAAGTGTTCCAGGCGATCCACCGGAAACCGATAGGCGCGTACCCCGTCCGCGTTCAAGTTCGCCAGAGGAAACTCAACCGCCTGGTTGAACGGGCCGTCTTTCACCCAGCGGACGCCCCATTCATCAACGTGCGATTCCCCGTCGTGCTCGTGGACAATCCCTTCCATGGCGTAGTTGTTGTTGACCCAGGTCTGCCGGATGTCATCACCCATCGTCTCCGCCAGACGGCTGACCGGAATCTCGAGCAGCGACGCGAACCGTCTCGCGGTCATGGGGTGGAACCACATGAACACGGGAATCCGATCCACCGGTTCCCGTCGCAGTGCACGATGTACACGTTCCTTGGAGTTCATTGCGGAGGACTCTCTGCTCTGTCAAACGTAGGGGCAACTCCGACACCCACCCGGAAGGCTCCCTCTCCCACCGGGAGAGGGTTGGGGTGAGGGTCGTAACATCGCCAATTCACCGATAGGACCTCTTCTTGTAACTTCTATCTGCGGGGCTGTCAAGCACCGCGCTTCTCCATCGTTATTGACATTGGCGGGGCACGGCCTAGAATCCGTCCTATCACTCAAAGGAGATGCGCCGATGGACGAAATGCGAAGACGCCGGTTCCTGAAAAACACGCTCGCTGCGGGAGCAGGGCTGATAACAGCCTCTTCCATACATCCTTTCTCTGTCCCCGCACAGGCAGAGAAGGACAGAAAGCGCCCGAACGTCCTCGTTGCAATCGCGGACGATTGGTCCTCGCCCCATGCGGGCGCATACAGCGATCCGCTTGTGCAGACACCCGCGTTCGACCGGGTGGCGCAGGAGGGATGCCTGTTCGCCCAGGCCTTCGTCGCCGCACCGCAGTGTTCCCCCAACCGCGCCGCGCTTCTCACCGGGCGGCAGATTTGGCAAAACGAGGAGGCGGGCACACATTCCAGCCTCTTCCCCAGCAAGTTCGCGGTCTATCCCGACCTGCTGGAACAGGCCGGATACCACGTCGGTTACACAGGGAAACCCTGGTCACCGGGAAACTGGGAGGCAGGCGGTCGGAAGCGCAATCCCGCCGGTCCCGAATACAACCAGCGAAAGATGGAACCTTCGACTTCCGGGATATCCTCCGTTGATTATGCGGGGAACTTTGAGGATTTCCTTCAGGCAAAACCCGCCGAGGCTCCGTTCTGCTTCTGGTACGGAAGTCATGAACCTCACCGAAAGTATGAGGTGGATTCCGGCCTGAAATCGGGCAAAGACCTCGACAAGGTTGTTGTCCCCCCATTCCTGCCCGACACTCCCGAAATTCGTAAGGACCTTCTGGACTATTACCTGGAGGTGGAGTGGTTCGACCGTCACCTGGGCCGGATTCTGGAATGCCTGGAGAAGAACGGCGAGCTGGAGAATACACTGATCGTCGTGACCGGCGATAATGGAATGTCATTTCCCGCCGCGAAAGCCAATCTGTACGAATACGGAATCCATGTCCCGCTTGCCGTCTGCTGGAAAGCCGGGTTCAACGGTGGGCGGACAATCAGAGACATGATCGGATTTGTCGATTTCGCTCCCACATTCCTCGAAGCCGCCGGATTGATTCCACCGCCCGAAATGACCGGCAGGAGTTTCCTGGATGTGCTTCTGTCCAACGAGTCCGGAATGGTAGACCGCACACGCAACGTCATTCTGTCGGGCCGGGAACGACATTCTCATGCCCGTTTCGACAATCTCGGTTATCCCGCGCGTGCCATTCGCACACGAGAGTATCTGTATATTCGCAATTTCGTGCCCGAACGATGGCCCGCCGGCGATCCCCCCGGCTACCATGATATTGACGAATCCCCGACGAAGACATTTCTGATTCAACATGCGGATGTCGAGGAATACAAAAAGTACTTTGAATCCGCTTTCAGCCAGAGACCTGCGGAAGAGCTGTATAACATCCAAAAAGATCCCGGATGCCGAAAGAACCTCGCTGCGCTGCCCGACTTCCAAGTCCCGAAGAAGAAACTACGGAAGAGGTTGGACATACTGCTGACGGAGCAGAAGGACCCGCGCGTATTGGGAACCGGTGATATCTTCGATAGTTATCCCCGGTTTGCGAATATGCGGGATACGCTCGGTGGATTCCGAGAGCAGGGCAAGTACAATCCCAAATACCAGATCCCGAAGGGGAACAGATAGGATGCAATGCCGATGAAAAGTCTTCCTGATGCAATTCCATTCGGATGGCGTGTCGCGCTGGTGGCGATACTGGCGATCTCGTGCACGATGACCGATGAAAAGAAGAGTTGGAAAAAATCGCACGGGGACTGTAAGCACCCATTGCTCAATGAGATCGACATGGAAAAATTCTCTGCGGAGGAAAAGGAAGCGTTTGACGCAATCGACGAGATGTTCGCCTGGTACCTGGCACGGTCCCAGGAAGGCCAGCCGCCGGCATCCCGTGAGGTCTTTCCCCGCATGGAGAAGATTCTGGGATACGGATTTGCCGCCATTGATCCCTTGCAGGAAATCGTCCGCATGGGAAATCGTCATTCCATGGATCAGATTTGGGAGCTGAAAGAGACCTCTTATTACATGATGGCCGCAATGATGCTGGGAAGACTCGGAGCCGGGGAAGCGGTGGGGGATCTTCTGACGATGGCGGATCGTCGCGGGCCACGGGAATCGGCGCTCCGCGCCGCTGCGATCAAGGCGCTGGGGGAAATCGGCGATCCGAAGGCGCTCGAAATGATCCGGGAGGCCACGCTGGATCACTATGAAGAAGTTCGCAAAGCCGCCGAAGAGGCCCTCGGACGGATGGGAGAGACCCCATCGGACGCCACACGCGCAAAGGAGTAGGCCATGGATATGGTGCTGATCCGTCATGGAACCGCCGAACCGCTCGGCAGTCCGGGAGTTCGGTTCGATGCCGAACGCGCACTCACATCCGAGGGAATCAGGGACATGGAAAGGATCGCGACAGGGCTGCAGCGGATTCTGGAAAAGCCGGGGGCGATGATCAGCAGTCCGCTGGTGCGGGCCAGGCAAACCGCTGAGATCGTCGCGGAGGCGTTCGGGATCACCGCTGAGGAACTGATTGAGGATGAGCGTCTTGGGCCGGATGCAGGCCCGCAGGACCTTCTTGAAGTGGCGCAGAAAACAAAGAAAGACTGTGTCGTGCTCGTGGGGCACGATCCGGCGTTTTCGCGGTTTGTCTCCTTTGCAGCCTGTTCGCACCATCGCGGCGGAGTGTGGATGAAAAAGGGAGGCGTTGCGCGGGTTCAGGTATCCGAGGGAGAGATGGAATTGCTGTGGCTTCTCCCGCCCAAAATCATGAAGGCCCTGGCAGAATAGGTAATTCAACGGTGCGGTCCGGCTCACAGGAAGAAACGCCTGTGCTACTCCTGAGATAGCTCGCCTGCAGCTGCCAGGCTACCCGGTCAATCCCCATCCCGGTGGGAAGGGGAGAAGAAAAAAAGAGAACATGAATGGCGGGAGGGCGAATGCAGCGGCTTTACGGGCCATGGGGAGTATGTTAGCGTTTGGGAAAACCTGATGAGAGAGGACCCGGAATCATGCGCACATTCTTCATCGTTTCGATTGTCCTGGTGACCTGCGGAACGGCGGTAGGGCATCAGCACCTTAATTTGACCCGCTTGCAGGATTGGACGATTGTGGTCTCGAACGATGCGATTCCCAGCGAGCAATATGCCGCTGAGGAATTTCAATGCCTGTTCCGTCAGGCGGTCGGGATCGAATTGCCGATTCGGAATGCCACGCCGAAATCCACCGGCAACATCTTTATCGGTCCCGGAGCGGAGATGACCGCCAGTCCGGTGGGATTTCAGGTTGACGATCTGGGTGAGGAAGGTCTCCGTATCCGCATCCAGCCGGACAATATCGCGATTGCGGGCGGCCGCCCGCGCGGGACGCTCTATGGCGTGTATGAATTCATGGAGAAATATCTCGATATTCGATTCCTGACCTTCGATCATACTTATATTCCAAAGAAGACAACGTGTGAGATTCATTGCGGAGACTATCAGTATGTCCCGTCGTTCTCGTTTCGATGGAGCTATTACCGGGAGAATTCGGATCATCCCGAGTTTGCGGCGAGACGCCGTGTCAATACCACCACGCCGGATGAGAAGCTCGGCGGCAATACCCGTCAAAGCCTGATCAATCATTCACTTTATCGGCTGCTCCCGGTTGAGCAATTTGGGAAGGACCATCCGGAGTATTTCGCGCTGGTGGACGGCAAGCGGGTGCTGGAGATGGGCGGTGGCGGTCCGGAGGTCTGTGTGACGAATCCGGAGGTGATCGAAATTGTTGCGCAGAATGTGATTAAGGAACTCGACCAGAATCCCAACCAGAAAAACTTCAGTGTCAGCCAGAACGACAACGACGCCTATTGCCGCTGCGAACGGTGCGAGGAAATCAACAAGCGGGAAGGCACACCCATGGGGTCCCATCTGGCCTTTGTAAACGCCGTCGCCGAGCGGGTCGAGAAGAAATACCCGGATGTAAAGATCGGGACGCTGGCCTACTGGTACACGCGCAAAGCACCGAATACGATCCAGCCGCGAAAGAATGTACAGATTCAATTGTGCAGTATCGAATGCTGCACGCTTCATCCGATCAACGATCCCGATTGCTCCCGGAACCGGGAATTCTGCAAAGATATGGAGGAATGGGGGAAGATCTGCGACGATATCTGGGTGTGGAACTACAACACCAATTTCCGCTCGTACGACCTTCCGTTCCCCAATCTGCGCAGCATCGGGCCGAATGTCCAGTATTTTCTACAGAATCATGTCAAAGGGCTGTTCATGCAGGCGAATGGGAACGGAACCACCGGGGAGATGTGTGACCTGCGCAACTATGTGATTTCGCGGTGTATCTGGGATCCCTCATTGAACAGCTGGGATCTTGTAGAGGAATTCTGTCGATTACATTACGGGGATGCCTCTCAGCCGATATTGGATTATCTCACAATGCTGCATGACAATGTAGATACCTGCGGGATGCACCCCGGCTGTTTCCCCTCGACGGCGGAAGTCGGACTGACACCGGAAATCTCCCTGAAGTCGCTTGCCTATTTCGATCAGGCACTCAAACTGGCGAAGGACAAAGCGGTACGCGCACGGGTAGAGAAAGCCTCAATCTGTGCCCACAAAGCGGTACTCGAAACCTGTGCGACAGTGGAGTATAAAGACGGCGAGTACATTGTGGGCCTGCCGAAGCCTCAACGGCATGTGATGGACCGCTACATCGACCTTTGCCAACGCTACAACATGTCCATGGCCGCCGAGACCCGTCCGGCCGCGGACTATTTCAAGGAGATCAAGGAGGCTATTGGGCGGAAGTTCGCTGCACAGCGGATCGAGAATGCCGTTTGGCAGCTGACCATTATTCCCGAAGACAGCGGGAAAGTTGTCGAGATGATCCACAAGCCATCCGGCCGGAACATGCTGGTTCCCAGGGAAGGCGGCGGACGTTTGGGCGATCCGTTCTGGATCGGAACGATTCGGGAAATTCGAATGACCGGCGACGGCTGGAAGTCTCCCGGACCGTTCCATGCGGCAGCCGATGCGAACGGGGTACAGCTAACCTACGATTTCCCCGATGGCTCTGTTCTCGTTCGACGAATCGGTTTCAAATCCGATGACCCGGAGAAAGTATATTTCGAGACCTTTGTAATTCAGGAAGGGGCGGAACCGCAGGGGTATCAATTCAAGCTGATTCCGCACTTCTGTACCTTCACGATGAGCGAGGATAGCTCGGTTTTCACCACGTATGTCAAGACAAGCGAGTGGATGCCGTTCAACAAGGATTGGCAATGGAACAAAGGACCGTTGGCGGACCTGTTGGAGAAGGGAACCGGCGAGTATGCCCTGTTTAACAATGAAGCAAAGTGCGGGATTTTGTTGAAATACGATCCAACACAGATTGTCAAAGCCGGATTCTGGTGGGCGCCACCCTCTCAACAGGCGAACCTGGAACTGACCACCAGGCCTGTGGAGCTGAAGACGGGCCAGGTGTTCACGTTCGGGTATTCCTTTGAGTATCTCGACAAGCCGCCGATGTGAACGACGAAAAGGAATCGAGGGCCGAATGAAGAACTACCTTCTCAAGTCGCATTCAGGAGGATTCACCCTGATTGAACTCCTGATCGTCGTCGCGATCATCGGGATTCTTGCGGCAATCGCCGTACCCAATTTCATGAATGCGCGATTGAAGGCGAATGTGGCCCGTTGCTATTCGGATACGCGCGCGCTGGCACAGGCGTTCGATATGTACAACCTGGACAACAACGCCTATCCCTATTTCGGGGAGACCCTGTGGTACACGAATATTATTTATCCAAAGCTGACCTCGCCGGTGGCGTATATCGCTACGATTCCGCTGGACCCGTTTACGATCCGCGATACACCCCAGCGGGCCGAGGCACACGGGCATTATTATCCGGCGTGGAATATCGACGCGATGCTCAAATACGGGTGGACCTGGGGCGGACCCGGTGTAAAGCAGGCCAACGAACGGGGTTCGATCATGCTGATTGTGAGCTCCGGCCCGGACAAGCACGAGGATATTGCTTCGCAGTTCACCGTATTGGCTTATCATGTCAGCAATGGGCTGGTTTCCGAAGGAGATATTTATCGGTTTACGCCGGGAACACAGGCGGATTCGTTTTAGGTTGGGATGCGTTACCGGTGTAGGGGCACGTTGCAACGTGCCCCTACACCGCAAGCGTGTCTCTTCTCCCTCTCCCTTCGGGTTGGGGTGAGGGGATGTTCGGGTGGTGCCGGCATCTTGCCGGTGAATCGTGGCACGGGCGTTTGTGTGCGGCCTTGGAGTGCGGCAGCGAAGCTGCCGCCTTTCCCGGGTTCCGGCTTTCTCTGGGGCAAGGGTGGATAAATCGGGGAAGGGCCGGAATAACCGGATAGCAAAATCGTTACAGATGAATCTCCGTCTCGGGATAACCCGATACGGATAACGGAGAACCAGAATGCCGAACCGTATCACACGTCGGACCTTTCTCGACCGGGCAGGCAAAGGAGTGGCAGGCGCACTTGCCTCCACCTGCCTTGCGATGCCCTCACGATCATGGGCTGCGACTTCGCCAAATGACCGGATTACTCTTGGGTTCATCGGGCTTGGCGGGCAGGGAAGTTACCATTTCCGCAAATTACTGGATACCGAGCAGGTGCATGTCCTCGCAGTCTGCGATGTTTACCAGGAACATCGCGAGAAGGCGCGGCTGAGAACGAATGAAAAATACGGGAACCAGGATTGCGGCTTCTACAACGATTTCCGCGAATTGCTGGATCGGGACGACATTGACGCGGTAGTCATTGCAACCCCGGACCACTGGCACACCCGAATTGCGATCTCCGCCTGCGAGGCCGGGAAAGATATCTACTGTGAAAAGCCGTTGACACTGACTATCGGCGAAGGAAAGGCATTGGTGAAAGCAGTCCGCCGGTACAATCGTATTTTCCAGGTCGGAAGCCAGCAACGTTCGGATTGGCGTTTTCGATTTGCCTGCGAACTGGTCCGAAGCGGCAGGATCGGCAAAGTCCACACGGTAAAGGTATTTCTGCCGAACGGTTCTCCCGGTGGCACATCATCAAACAATGAGCCGCCCGAAGGATTCGACTGGAACATGTACCTCGGCCCGGCCCCGTGGGTTCCCTATCACAAGGAACGAACATTCTGGAATTTCCGCTGGTTTTTCGACTATTCCGGCGGGCAGATGACCGACTGGGGCGCACATCATTTCGATATCGCCCAATGGGGTCTCGGCACGGATCTCACAGGCCCCATTTCCGTAGAGGGCACGGGTGAACGTCCAACGGAGGGGCTTTTTGAAACGTATACCACGTTCAATGTGACGCTTCAGTATCCCAATGGTGTCACTATGGTTGCCACAAATCCGGAGCGCGGGACTCGTTTCGATGGGACCGATGGCTGGGTGCATGTCTGGCGGGGCGGGATGGACTGCGAACCGAAAGACCTTATGTATGAGATTCTCGGTCCGAAGGATGTGCATCTGTATGAAAGCGCCGACCATCACACCGATTGGTTGAACAGTGTGCGCACTCGCAAACGTCCGATCTGCGATGTCGAGATCGGGCATCGGTCGGTGTCGCTTGCCCACCTGAGCAATATCGCACTACGGCTGGGGCGAAAGCTGCACTGGGACCCTGACCGGGAACAGTTTGTCGATGATCCCGAAGCGGACCGTTGGCTGGTCAAACCATATCGCGCGCCGTGGTATTTGTGACGTGTAGGAGAGAAAACCATGAAAATATCGCGATTCACAACAATACTTGTATTCAGTTTCTTCCTGTACTCCTGCGCTACGGCTCCGGTACAGGAACCGAAGTCTCTGGCTTTGCTGAAGCAGCTCGCGTCGGATCTGGATCGGATGGACACCGGTGACCCGACGGCCAGTCTTCAGGCAAAACATACCGCCGAACGGATCGTCTACCAGTCTACCCGACCGGGCACACCGGAGGAGCAGGCGGGGTGCGAGCTGTTCCTTCTCGGAACCGTGCAGGGGGCGCACAAGCCCGAGGTCAAGGATTTCGCGTACCGCTTAATTTCATTGGTGGGGGGGAAGGAATCGGTTGGCGTCCTTTCGGAGAGATTGGATGTTCCGGAGGATCGCGAGATGGCGCGATGGACGCTGGAGAGAATTCCAGACCCGAGCGCTACAAAGGCTATTTCTAGCGCATTGCGAAACGCGAAAGAACCGCAATGGAAAGCAGCCCTGATTAAGACATTGGGGGCGCGGAAAGACCCGTCAGCAAGTTCGGCTGTGGTGCACGCGTTCTTCGACGAGGATGAGAATGTTCGGCTAACGGCGATAGCGGCGGCGGGCCGCCTGGGGGATTCACGGTCCGCTAAAGCCCTGTGGCGGATAAGGGAGAGTGGCTCCGATGCGGAGAAAAAAGCCGCTGTGGATGGGCTTCTGCACTGGGCTGAGACCGCCTTGGAACAGGCCAATGGACAGAAAGCCGAATCGGCTTACCGTCGGCTCTGGAACGAGACATCCTGCCCGCTGGTTAAGAGCGCGGCGCTGTCCGGTCTTGCGCAAGCCTGTGGCGAGAAGGCAATGCCGGAATTGCTGGAGGCTCTGGGGAGTTCCGATAAAGTACTGAGCGGCGCAGCGCGCGACCGGCTCGCGATGATGCCGGGTGAGACGGTTACTCGTGTTCTCATTGATTCATTAAAAAAGGCCCGGGGAGAGAGCAAGACGGCGCTGGTGTCGATTCTCGCGACGCGGAATGATTCGGCTGTCGCGGACGCCGTGCCGCTATTGATTAACATCGAAAACGAGGCCATCAAGACGGAAGATAATTCTCTCAAGGAAGCCGTTTCCGATGCTCTGGCGCGCATTCCTGGAGAGGACACCACGCAGGCGATCATCCGGGCCGCGCAACAGGCGTCTCCGGAGGCCCAGTCGGTGTGGGTGATCATTCTGGGTAGCCGTGCGGATATCAAGGCCCTGCCTGTAGTCAGCAAAGCGGCTCAGAGCGAAAACAAAGCCTTGAGGATTGCTGCACTGAAGGCATTAGGATCCATCGCCGATCCGTCCTGTGCGGACATTTTACGTTCAGCGTTTCGGCAAGACGATCAGGACATCAAGAATGCCGCTGCCGAGGCAACTGTTCGGGTCTCGCTGGCTCTCGAAAAGAATCAACAGAAGGATGTCGCGATTGAGTTGTGTGCCGGCGCCGCTCATGCCACGACAGACAGTACACAACTTCAGCCATTAGCCAAACGACTTACCGTGCTTGGCGCAACCGAGGTCCTTTCCGATATGGCCCTGAAGAATGGCTGTGTTGTGCACTGGTGGCTCCTGGGACCCGTGGGAACCCGCACCGAATTACTCCAGGGCGATCTGGTTTCTGTTGACAAACCGATCCAGGTTGCGGCTCCGGTTCAGGTAAAGGGGCAGCAGGTATCCTGGAAACAGATTACAGTTACCGATCCGCTTGGGATGGTGGATTTGCAGCGAACACTGGAGACCGATGGCGAATTCGGGAGTTACTTGTATGGCGAAGTGGAAAGCGACCATGAACGAGATGTCTTGTTTAAGATCGGAAGCAACGATGATGTATTTTGCTGGCTTAACGGCCGGCTGGTTCATGAATATGAGGGAGGGCGGCTTTGGGAGCCGGACGAGGATAAAGTCGAGACACATTTGGTCAAAGGCAGGAATATTATTCTGATGAAGGTGTTAAATGCCGGTGGCGAATGGGCCGGTAGTCTGCGGATTACCGATTCTGACGGCAGGCCGATTCTATTGAAGCAAGAAGGAGAATGATGCGGGAACCGATTCTCTTCTGAACGCTGGTCGTTCTTCTTTCTGCGATGGGTTCCTCCACGGAAAGTCATCGGCAAGATGCCGGTGCGCCCTTCTTCTCCCTCTCCCCCAGGGAGAGGGTCGGGGTGAGGGATTCCTCATCCTTGATTTTACAAAAAGGTAAACAATGTCGAACCGCGTTCATCTGATTCACGTTTCCATTCCAATGATCGAACCGTTTCGGATCAGTTCCGGCGAGGTAAAGGAAAAGGAATCCATTCTCATTGTCATCGAACGAGACGGCATTACGGCATTCGGGGAAGCCTCGCCGATGTCGGGTGCTTTCTACTCGAGTGAGACACCCCAGTCGACCTGGGATTTTCTGGTGGAGCGTGCGATTCCTGCCCTGATTGAAAAGAAGCAGTTTAGACCGGAATTCGTGTCGGAAATGGTCGAGACGGAAATGTCGGAACCGTTCGCATGGGCCGGATTAGAAGGTGCTTTGTGGGATCTGATGGTGCAGGTAGAGAATACGACGTTCATGGATACCCTGGGTGTGTATCCTCATCCGATTCAGTCCGGCTTGGCGGTTGGAATCTATCCGACGATCCCCGAACTGGTTGACGCGTGTAAGCGATACCTGATTGATGGCTATAAGCGACTGAAAATCAAAATTCAACCGGGTTGGGATATCGAGCCGCTAAAGGCAGTGCGTGAGGCGTTCGGGGATATTCCGCTGATGGTGGATGCCAACGCCGCGTACACCGAGGACCACTTTCCAGTTTTCGACGAGATTGACAAAGTGGGACTGATGATGATCGAACAACCGTTGGCGAAAATGAATTGGGAGGGACTCTCGAAATTGCAGGCGCGAATTTCAACACCGATTTGTATTGATGAAAGCGCGCATGACGAGGATGCGGTAAAGTGTTGCATTGATATGCAGGCCTGTCGCATAGTGAATATCAAAATCCAGCGTCTTTGCGGAATCTGCCGTGCGAAACGAATTCATGACCTCTGCATGGACCGCAATATTCCCACCTGGATGGGGACCATGCCGGAACTGGGAATTGCCTCCATTCATGCTCTTTACCTGGCCCTATTGCCGAATTGTACCTATCCCACGGACGTGGAGGCGAGCGGACGATGGTTTCTGGAAGATGTCATCTCACCGCCCATTGAGGTGACCGATGGACTGATCCATATCCCACAGGAACACCACAAGAGACCAAATGTGAACATGGCGGTAATTGATAGACACACTGTGAGACAGACACGCATCGATTATTGATGAGAAAGAACACGGCTACATTCCTCAGGAGTGATGAGTTTATGCACAGGCTGTTACCTTCCTTTCTCATGATGTATCTCTCTGTGTTACCTGTTCTTGCGGACCGTACCCATGATTCAATGATTCCAGAACCGCCGCAATACCTGGGTGGCTATGACTCGGAAAAGTACCTGGAGGTGGCAAGAACCTTTGCTGACACATTGATTGCACATGGGCGGGATGTTTATGGTGTAACCCATACGAATTTCTTTCTGGCCATGCTGGATCTCTCTGCGCAATGTCTCATCACGGAAAAAGACCCCAATTGGGATCGAGATTTCAATTGCGAAGACTATATGCGGCTGGCCCGTGGAGCGAATGTATACCGCGATTCGGATACTTTGCGTGCTCTGTATGCACTCACCGATCTTACGGATGACAAGAAGTACCGGGAAGCGGCGGATGCCGAGGTTTCGGATTTATTGCGATACGGACAGAGTGAAACGACCGGCTTGCTTGCCTGGGGAGAACACATGGTTTACAACGTCCTGCGTGACTGCGTAGAGCATTGGCGTCATGAGATGGAGATTCCGTTGCCTCCCATGGAGCAGCTCTGGAATGTAAATTCTGAAGCAATGCTTCGGTATGTCGATGGAATCATGAAATGCCATATCTACAATCCGAACACGTTCGATTATGATCGACATGGACATTATTACACTGGGGGATTCGACGATCCGGCAGTCCGGGGAAAATGGATCAAACATTCGGGGCTATTCACGATAGCATTTGCATTTGCGTACTCCAAAAGCGGAGATGACAGGTACAAGCAGTGGGCGCTGAAAATAACCCACAATTTCTGGGATTCGCGTGAGGGTGTAGCGGACCTTCCGGCGGATCTCGGTCGTGGTACTTCTCATACGAGTACTCAGATCCCGCTGTTAGCCTGGTATTTGTTACACGCTTATCAATATATGCCCGATCCCATGTTGAAAGAGGCGGCGGTTCACTACATGCGTCGCTGGGCGCGGGGGGCCTACGATCCAAGCCTGGGGGGATATGTCGATTCTGTTGTGTTGAAGGACGGACTACCGGGAGAATTGAGACCGCTTAAGCCGTGGGGTGATGTGGGATGGTGCGAGCTTACGGGCCGAACGCTGGCGCTGGCCGCAAAGGTCGCCGACGATCCCGGATTGCTGCTTCATGCACAGCGCCTGTTCGCGCAATATGCTATTGTTCCCATGCCCCCAAAGACCATGCCGCATCATGTGGCATACGCGATTGAGAACGCTTTGGACTTATATGAATTGACGAAGGATAGAAATTACCTCTATTGGGCGCGGTATTATTCTCAATCTGCACTGGACGGGTTCTTTCACAATGGGCTGATTCGGGAGTCGCTGGACGGATATATTTACAATAACAGCAGTATGCCTGGATGTCTCGCGGAAGCATGGCTTCGCTTATATCAAGTGGAAGAGAAGGAGCCCTGCCGATGGAACATACCGGACCGTTGGGAATGGAATCGGGAGATTCCGGTACAGCTGGTATTCGCAAAGGCTTCGGTTCCGAGTTCCATGGAGTGTATTGTCTCGGATGATGATGGAACTGTCTCGATTATTCCGTTTCGTGTGGATTCGCCGAAAGTCGATATTTCCATTCCTTCGCGAAAGGATTACCAGGGAATTCGCCGAATTAGAATTGTGTCGAATCAGATAGAGAACGGGAATTGGATAGAGTCGCCTGTGGCGATTTCGATGAATTCAAATGGACCGGTGATTATGGATCTAAACATCCCGCCGTATATCGTTGCCGGGAAAGATATCGAGATTTCAGCGAAGATTGAGGATGTGGCAGGTGTGCATGTAGCGCGGGCATATTGTGAATTGCAGAGCGGTTATCGCACTTCTGTTGCGCAGGCGCGGACACGGGAAAACGGACGTTTTGTATTTGCGTTGCCGACGGTGGGAAACGAATATTACGGAACGGTTGGCATCTGGATCGAGGCGTATGGGAATTCCGATTCTCCCGTGCGGAATGTGAGTGAGAAATTCGATATTCCCGTGGCCCGCGCCATAGACGGAAGCGTTCCGTTTGAAAATCAGGATTCAATTTCGCTTCCTCTAAAAGATCTCGGTGTCGAACTCGAAGTATGGCCGATGGAAAGATCCGGGAAATTGGATTATTTTGTTGCCCTGCCGCCGATTTCATCCATGGAAAATCAGAATAGTCTTCCCGGACCATGTGGGCAATATCTGGATATTCAAATCGGGGATGTCAAGGGAATTCTCACATTGAACAGGGACGAGACATTTTTCCAGACGATCATTCCAGAAAAATCTCATCTATATCGATTTGACCCTGGGGCAAAGAGTTGGGTCGAGTGCGACTCGGAATACCATGCGGATTCGAGGTCCCTGTTTGCACGAATTCCGGGGGACGGCCTTTACGTCTGGTCCGGGCCGTCGCGTGTATTATGGAAAAAAGCCACCGACGGGGCGCTGCTTTGCTCGCCGGCAATTGCGGATTTGATGGGCGGTCCGGAGTTGGAGATTGTGCTCGACACGCAGGCGATTGACCGGCATTTGCGTGTATTCGATTACTGTGGAAATGAACTGTGGAATTATGAATTCCAGGATCAGGTAAATTTTCCGTGCCTGATTGATCTTGACCGAGATGGTAAGCAGGAAATTGTGGCGAGCAGCGAGGACGGAACTCTTGTGGCTTTCCAGGGTGACGGGACAGTGTTGTGGAAGGAAGCATACGATGCTCAGGCATATGGGCCTGCAGGAGGGGATATCGACGGTGACGGCTGCCCGGAGGTAGTCTGCGGCTGGTGGGATGGTATGATCCGGACGTATTCGCGCGATTGGAAATGGACAACGAAAATAGACGATTTCTCCCCAGGCATTCCGGTTCTGATCGATATCAATCAAGATAAGAAAATTGACGTTTTGATTGGTGGATATGACGGGACCTTTGTTGCCCTGGACGGACCGACGGGCAAATTCTTGTGGACCTATGAATCACCGGGACGGATTGAATTGTGCGCCTCCGCCGGAGATCTGGACGGAGACGGCAAACCAGAGATCATATTCATGTCCATGCCGAACCGAGTCGGGACATTGACCTGCCTCAATGCAGATGGCTCCTTGCGCTGGAAGCTGGATTGTATGGGGTCCGGAGACTGGACGCCGACTCTGTGCGATATGAACGGAGATGGACTGCCGGATGTTCTTTATGCGGACCGTGAGGGATTTCTCCACATTGTAAATGGAGAAGGCAAGACAATTCGACGATTTGAGTTGTCCAGGAAAATCGCGAGAGACTATATGACGTTATCTGCCGCGCCCGTAGACTTTAACGGGGACGGTGTTCCCGACGTTCTCCTTCCGGGAAATGAGTCGCGAATCATTCTCTGCAAGGATGGAAGGACGGGCGAGTCAATCTGGGAGTATGCCCCGGTGAGTTCGGGACATGTATTTCATCCGGCGAAATGCAAATTAGGCGGTTCGCCGGGAATTGCCGACCTGAACGGTGATGGACTTCTGGAGGTTGTAGTTGGGGATGACTTGACCTGGCTCCATGTGTTGAGCACAACACGGCCATGTGAGAAGTATCAGATTCTCAGTCCGCAATTTCACGGGTCTGCCGACCGACGAGGGATTTATCCGGTCGAGAAATGATTGCTGGAGGATAAATACATGATCGATATCAAACGTTTCTTTATCGCAACAATTATACTGACTGTGTGCTGCACGACAGTGGATTCCATGAAGATTGAATGGGGCCGTATGACGGGAAGGTGGCCCTGTGAGGCCTCTCCAATTCTTGTGGATCTGAATGGAGATGGATCCCAGGCAATATTGGCCGTCAATCGGGACGGACAGGTGATGCTATGGAGCCTGGATGGAAATGCTATCGGGGAAGGGCAAGACGGGTGCGCATTAAAACTGCCGGAAGACACCTGGACGTCGTCGCCGGTAGTTGTGGAGTCTCCGGGGGGTAAGGAAATAGTTATTTGCAGCTTGAAAGGCCTGGTATTGGCGCTGAGTCCACAGTTAGAGATATTGTGGGAATATGCCCTGGGTGCGGAAACGACATGGGGACGTGCGATTCCTGCGGTCATTCGAACAGAGAAAAGCACAATGATTTGTCTTGGAGACAATTCGGGAACAGTTACTTGTTTGGATATTCATGGGAAGATGGTATGGAAAAAGGACTATGGAAACTCGAAATGTACCGCGCCGGTTCAGTCCATTTCTGTGAAAGACGGCGACATGCGCATTCTGGTTTCCATGGGGTCCGTGTTGTATTGCCTGGATACGGAAGGGAATGCATTCTGGAATCGAGACTTGCGCGGAAACATACTATCTCGCGCGGAAATGATTTCATGGGAAAACGGACAGTTGATTATCTGCGGGGCCGGTTCGGGATCTCTATATGGGATTTCCTTGAATGGCGATGTTCGATGGGAAGTTCCTGTCGGGGATGAAATTGACACGTCTATTGTATTCTACCCACGGAACAATTCGTCACCGCTGATTCTATGCACAGGGCTATGGGGGAATGTGCATGCAATTGATATGAATGGGAACCGCGTGTGGACGCATTATTATAGGGCAAAAGGAAGAGGCGTCCCGCTTGTTGCGGACCTCAACGGCGACAAAACACCGGAGATTGCGGTAACGACATACGGTTCGAACGTTCTTGTATTCAATGGAAATGGGGAGAAGGTTGACGAACGGCCCTTAATATATTTAATCAATTCATCGCCAGTCCCGATCCCGAATGAAAATAGCGAAGCAACGGATATCCTGGTTACGACAGGCGGGATGATGGCATTTCGACTATCGGGAACTGTCCCGTCGCCGCTCTACGGGAAACCAGGCGAGCCATGGGGTGTCACGGCGCTATTTCCTGATGAGAATTCGGTTTACGAGAATCCCGCGATTATTCTAAATAATCCGAACGGCGCATTGATTCGAACCAATGTTACGGTGACGGGAGAGGATCGTTGGAAACGAATTCGGGGGAATGTTTCTGCTCGCTCGGCTTTCGAGATTCCCCTTGACCTTCCCGACAGTGGAAAGGTCTCCGTTAGAGTTTCCGTTGCAGATTACACGGGGAATATTCTTGTCGATAGGCAATGCGAGCGGGACGTCAAGAGCCTTCAAACGCCTGGTGCCACTTCGGAAGGAGTGTTAGGTGCGTGGTCGACGGCGGCATACGGGAGTTTCGATGAAACGCGATTATTTCCGGTCTCCGGGGAATACGCAGAGGGGGAACGGGATGCTGTCAGGATAAAGAATCTGTATCGGAATGAGGCTGACCAGGGGGCGTTCATTATCGCGTCAACGCTGGATCGGCCTGTTCGGGCGCGTGTGATGTGCGGGGTACCTATGCGAGACGACAAGAAGATCTGTGGAGGAACCATCGTGCTTCGTGAGGCGGTCCCTGTCGGAACGGTGAACGGCGACCGGGTTGCGGATGCCCTGCCGGAGTTGATGAATGGGGGAATTGTTACCATTCCATCGTATCGGTCGGTAAAGATCTGGGTGAGCGTTGATGCGCGGAATACGGAATCGGGACAATATCAGGGAAAGATTTTTGTTCTTCCTTTGGAGAAGGATGTGCCTTCGTTGGAGATGTACCTGACAATTGATGTATTGGATCTTGAACTCCCAAAGGAATTCCCTCTGACATTCTGTACATGGGATTACACTCCGAACGGCACGCTTCCCGATCATGTCGGGGAAGTGGTAGCGGACATGGCACGGCACGGGGTAAATGTATTTCCGCGCCCGGACGGAATGCCGAGGGCAGAGGTCGATCCGCAGGGGAAACTGATTCTGGATTGGTCGAAAGTGGATGGAATGCTGAATCGGCTGAAAGGCAAAGGCATCATTCTGTTTCATTCGGGACACCCGCCAATTCAGTCTGCAAAGAAATTGAGTCAAGAAGAAAAGCGGAAAATGGAACTGGAATACCTGCGCCTGTTCAGGGACGGATTACGGGAACGCGGCTGGAATTATGAGAATTACGGTTTCTATCCGGTGGATGAACCTGGTTTGGAATATGGCAAGCGGGTTCCCGTGTTATTGGATGCTGCAAAATTGTTGCGCGAAGCAGAACCGAGATTCCGGATCTATACCGATCCGGTGCGAACTTTATGCTGGGAGGATTTAGAGCAAATTGAGCCATACATTGACATCTGGTGCCCGAATATGCGTCTCGCGTCGGGATTACTCATCGGCGATCCACGTATGGAACGCATACGGAAGTCAAAAGCTACTCTATGGTCTTATGAGTGTATTTCGCAGGTAAAAAGCCTTTCACCGCTGGGATATAATCGGTCGAATGCGTGGCGTGCGGAGACCCTTGGACTGGACGGGATCGGGCATTGGAACCACAGTTCCTCGCCGAAGGATCTATGGCTGCCGGGCGAGTCTATCAATGACGAATATGCGCTGGTTTATCCCGGAGAGGTATTGGTTCCGAGTGCGCGGTGGGAGGCGGACCGGGACGGATTAGAGGATATTGCGGCAATACGACTGCTAAGGGGGGAGATTGAGCGAAACCTGAATCGGGGGACGAAGGGAGAGATGGTCGCTCGTGCGGAAAGGATGTTGGGAATCGCACAGACCGACATCATGGAGTTCTCGAATACGGTATTCATGGAAAGCCGGGATTTTCTGAAACAGGGGGATCGTCGGTTATGGCACACCTGGACGGATCTGGAGATGTTTCGCGATCATCGGGCGGCGATTGCGAAGATGACGCTCGAATTGCAGAAATAGATCAAGGATGATAACGTGAGAATACATTCACTATAGAAATGAAAGGAGACCGTCATGTCTCGATTCTTATTATCAGTCTGTCTGATTGTCGCATTGAATATCTCTGCGGATTGCGAGGGGGAGAAGCGGCCGGTTCCGAGAAGGGATGCCTTTTTCGGATTGCATTTCGATTTGCACCCGAACAAGAATGACACGGTGTTGGGCACGGACATTACCGAGGAACTGGTCAATCGGTTACTTGTTCGGGTTCAGCCGGATTATGTGCAATATGACTGCAAAGGACATGCCGGGTATACCGGATATCCGACGGAAATCGGCTGGCCCTCCCCTGGAATAGTCAAGGATTCTCTGGCGATCTGGCGGAAAGTAACGCTGGCGCATGGTGTCGGCCTGTATATCCATTATTCCGGCGTGTGGGACAGTGTTGCAGTGGAGCATCATCCCGAATGGGCGCGGTTCGATGCGGAGGGAAAAGTCGATCCGAACGCGACCACTGTGTTTGGCCCATATATCGATCAATTACTGATCCCGCAACTGAAAGAAGTGGTGGGCCGGTACGACCTGGACGGATTGTGGGTCGATGGAGAATGCTGGGCGGCGAAACTGGACTATTCCCCCGCCGCCATGGAGGTATGGAAAAAGGAGACCGGTCTGGATACCGCACCGAAAAGCCGGAGCGAGGCGAATTGGTTGGAGTGGAAGATGTTTCATCGGCGGCATTATGAGGATTATTTATGCCGTTGGGTGGATGCGCTTCATGAGTTTCGACCCAATTTGCAGATTACCAGTAACTGGATGTACTCCACGATTGCTCCGTTGCCGGTGCGGGCAAAGCTGGATTACCTTTCGGGGGATTATTCTCCCGGACTTTCCGTGGATCGTGCTCGAGTGGAGGCGCGGTACCTTGCGAGTACAGGAATGCCGTGGGATCTGATGGCGTGGGGATTCGACAAGGGACAGAAACTCGATTGGAGTCTAAAGACTCCGGTACACTTGCAGCAGGAATCCGCCGTGGTATTGATGCAGGGTGGCGGTTTTCAAATCTACAATAATCCGACTCGTGCCGGGTATCTGGTTGACCCAATGATCGAGACGCTCGGGCAGGTATCGGACTTCTGCCGTGAGCGCAAGGAAGTCAGCCACAAGAGTGTGACGGTTCCGCAGGTGGCGGTACTGCTGTCGACGGAGACGGTATGGGATCGTTCCGATAACGTATTTTCGCCGTGGGGCTGCTATGACGAATTGGAGGGTGCTCTTCAGGCCCTATTGGAATTGCATTATTCCGTAGATCTCCTGGCGGAGCATCAATTGGAACCGCGATTAAAGGAATTTCCATTAGTAGTCGTTCCCGATTCCTACAAGCTGACGGAAGAATTCAAGAACGCCTTGCTTCGTTATGTGGAGGAGGGAGGCAGCCTGCTGTTAATGGGTGAAAAATCTGCGCGATTGTTTGAGCCGAATTTGGGGGTAACTTTTGAGGGAGAGCCGAAAGAGATTCGCACGGAGCTGGCGTGCAATGGGGGCGAGGGGGGAATTGTGGGGATTGCCAACGCGAACGGGATTTGGCAGAAGATACAGGTTACGAAGGCAACGGCGGTTGGGTATCGCTATCCGACACGGGACACGCGGAAGGACGGCGAGGTAGCATCTACAGTCGTCCAGTTCGGTAAAGGCAAGATCGGTGCTGTCTATGGGCCATTGGCGCTGGATTTCTTCCGAAGCCATCATCCATACTTGCGTGAGTGTGTTCGGGAGATTGTGGAGCCTCTGTTTGCGAATCCGGCTGTGGAGATTGACGGGCCGCCGTGCATTGATGTTGCTTTGCGGCGGACACAGGACGGACGATTGTGCCTTCATCTCTTGAACCTGGCGAATGTGCCGCACGTTGATCGGTACGGGATTATCGACTTTATTCCCGAAGTCGGACCGATTGGTGTCAAGATTCGGATGGAGGAAAAGCCGAAGGCTCTCTTGTGGGTTCCGGACGGCGGCAAAATCCGGTGGTTGTGGAAAGACGGAGTGCTGACGGCAACGATTCCGAGCCTGCACGTGCATGGGGTGCTGGTGATGAAATGACCGGGGTGGAGAATGGATCGATCACGTTTCCATCAGGCCGACGCAAATCTCGAAGGGGCCGCAATCGGTTTCGAGCGGCACAACCAGGGTCGGAAGCTTGGCGGTGGAGATACTCATGTTCTCGCCGGTGACGAGGGTGGGCGGAGAGATGTTGCAGCGGATTCCTTTCTCTTCGAGAAGGGCGCTGGCGTTTCCGGTGATCATGTTGCCGAGTTCGGAGATTGCGCTTCGAGACATGTCATCGAACGTCTCCAGGTGAAAACCGCCCATCATTTGGGAGGCGATCCGCATGGCGGTCTCCATGCTCATGGAATAGGACACCTGGCCCTTGACCTGTCCGACGATACCGAGGATCACGGCGACTTCGTGCCTCGGGATCACGGCATCCCGCAGTCCCAGCTGCCCACGCCTGGAGGAAATTTGTGCGATCTGCTCCAGAACGCGTGTTGCGGATTCAATGAATGGGTTGATCTGATCGACGTGCAAGGTTCAACTCTCGTATGTCATTCGGATGCTCTGTGGACCGGGGTCTGCACAGATGATATCTCGTATAAGCCTATCGAGCGACCTGTTCCAGCACCTCCTCCGCGACAAAGATCGGGACATTGGTGCGGAGGGCGACGGCAATGGCATCGCTCGGACGCGAATCGACATCCACCGGGCCGTTGGATGTTTCAAAGAAGATCCGCGCATAAAATGTCGATTCCAGGAGTTGATTGATAAAAATTCGGACAATTCGCGCATTGAGTGCGTCAATGATGCTCACGACCAGGTCGTGAGTGAGGGGCCGCTGGACCTGCACGTCATTGATTGCCAGGTGGATGGATTGGGCCTCGTAATAACCGATCAGGATCGGCATGAGGCGGTCTCCGTCTTTCTCTTTCAGGATGATGATCTGGTCCGCGCCGGTCTCGTCCAGACGCAACTCGAAAAAAGTCATTTCAATCATGGTGAATCCCTGCATCCGGGCGCTTTTCTGCGCCTTCGTGCGGTGGCCGTGAATTGAGCCACACTTTCAGTTTCACCAGCGGACTGTTTCCGGTCAAGGGCGCAAGAGGGGGGTGGGGAGATTGCGGATTGCGGATTGAAGAGAAGAGGGGATGGGGAGGGGGAAGGGTCTCTGGCCTGCGATGAAATCGGATTGCGTTGTACAATAAAATTCTGGAATTGCGTCGCAATACGAATATTTCCCAGAGGTTCTTCTGTTGAATCGTTCCATTCATTTTCAAGGCGTGGATGTTCCGGACTATGAGAAGGTCCTGAACTGCATGAGATGTGGGATGTGCCTTCCGCATTGTCCCACGTATTCGCTGACCCGGATCGAGCGGTCCTCGCCACGGGGCCGGATCGCGCTGATCCGTGCGGTGGCGGACGGGCGGCTGGAACTGACGCGAGGGGTGGAGAATGAACTGTATTTCTGTCTGGATTGCCGTGCCTGCGAGACCGCCTGTCCCGCCGGGGTCCATGTGGGATACCTGATCGAATCGGGCCGAAGCCAGGCGGA
>JAKPYU010000160.1 GCA_029568995.1 Candidatus Omnitrophota bacterium
CTCGCAGCAGACGACGGATAGCGAGCGCAAATTGCAGCAGACTACGGTTCGCTGCGTAGCCGATGCGCGCACGAATTCGGTTTTGGTATTGGCGGCCCACGAGACCATGGTTCAGATCGCCCAGATGGTCGAGCAGCTCGATTCGGATTCCGCGCGAAAGAAGAAGGTATTCGTATATCACTTGGAATATGCAGACGTCGACAATGTGGCCGAGATCCTTCGGAATATCTTCGAAAACGAGTACTCGTCCTCAAACCGATCAACCACTTCGGACACGAATGCAAATACGCTCAGCAACAGAACGGTGAGCACGGATTCGTCGAGTTCGCAGTCCATTCGAAGCTCAAATTAGTCAAGGAAAAGAGGCCGAACAATGAAGCGTCTGATTCTTTTTATATTCTTGTTCTCGTGCTGGATGGTTGTTTCCTGGGAGGCTTCGGCCCAGCGGAGTTCCGGTGGCACGGGTTTCGGACAAAGCCAGTCTCGCAGCTCCGGTTCGCTCAGCTCCTCGTCAACACAGCGCACTTACTACAACCAGGGCACAATCGGCGAGGCCGTGATCGAAGCGGATAGAGACAGTCGGTCGATTATCGTGATCTCGGATGAATATTCCAACGAACACATCAAAGAGATCATCGAGAGCCTCGACCGGCCGATACAGCAGGTGCTGATTAAGGTTGTCTTCGCCGAGGTGACTTATCGCGACGACCTCGACGTCGGCGTTGAAGGAATGCTTGACATCAACGGCAACCGACCGGGTTCGAACGTCTTTGAGACCGCGTATGGACTGGCGGCGGAGACACGCGGAGGCTTTTACAAACTCCTGGAGGACGATGTCAATGTCACTCTTCGGGCTATCCAGGAGGCGGGCAAACTGGAGGTCCTGTCTCGTCCGTCCATCCTGACACGCAACAATCAGGAGGCTGTGATCACGGTCGGCAAGGAGGTTCCTTTCATAACCAACAGCCGCGTCACTTCCGACGGTCAGACAATCAACACGGTCGAGTATGAAGACATCGGGATAATCCTGCAGGTCACACCGTTCATCACAAAGGAGGGCCTGGTGGAGATGATCCTGGCTCCCGAAATCTCCACCATCACGGATGAAACGGTGCCGATCTCCGATACCATCAATTCGCCGGTGTTCGCCAAACGCTCGGCAGACACCGTCGTCGTCACACCGAACGGCCAGACCGTTGTGATCGGCGGAATGATGGAAGATAATACGACCGAGACTCGAAATAAGATCCCGTTACTGGGAGACATCCCGGGGCTGGGGCTGCTCTTCCAGCGAAAGGTCAAGGAGAGCGAAAAAACCGAATTGTTGATCTTCCTTACGCCTTATGTCGTGGAAGGCCCGGAGAAACTGGTCGATGTCACCGCGAAAGAGCGGAGCCAATCCGAACTGATGCCGCAGGCGTTCCCGGAAGATCAATTCACCAAATTCATGGACGGCTTGCCGGAAGCGCAGGTTGAGAGATCATCCGATGAGCCGAAGTCCGACACAAAATCCGCGTCCTCGGATGATAACGCCGTTGGGAAATCCAACACGAAGAAAAGCCGCAAGAACCGATCAAGGATACCATGATGATTCTCAAACGGATGATCCCTGTTGTGTTGACAATCTTCTGGCTGGCGGTCGTTGCCTGGCAGTACCTGGAGCATCGACGAGTCGTCGCGGATGGCCGGACCGCCTTGCGCAACCGGGGTCATGATATCGCCAACACGCTGGCCGTGGTGATCCGCTCCCAGCGTTTCTTTGGAGGAGTCGTTTTTCAACCTCGCCTGGAAGCCGCCTTGCTGGAACTGGTCCAGTCCGAAGACTTCAAGTCCGTCATGCTGTTCAATGCTTATGGAGAAATCGTGTGTTCGGCGGGCGATATCTCTATCTCCGATCTGGACAGCTTAATTGAGGCCGGAGAAAGGTGGGACAAGAACTCCGTTTGGATGGTCAATCTCGTCGATCTGGAAGTCGAATCCCCCTTGGAGGAGATGGACACACCCACTCTCATCCTGCAGGAAAATGATCGGGGGATTCTCCACCGGATGAGGCCACCCCCGCCGGAACCGGGTCCCTATGAGGAGAATGAATCCCTGTCCCCGTCCCGGGAACTCACCGACGGCAGCATCGCATCGGCTACCCCACCCGGAGAAAACCGTGGTCGCCGGGAGAGAAACTGGCCCGGACCGCGTATTCGACGCCCGCGTGGGATGGACGAAGAAGAATATCAATCCCTGGTTGAAAAAGCGGGACTTCATGGATTCGCAATTGAAATGTTCACAAAACAATACGATCTGGCAAATCAGAAAGACATCTGGCTGCGGATCCCCATCGTCGCGTCGACATTGGTGGCCCTTTTGGGATTCGGTCTGGCATGGCGCAGCCTGGTTCACTCGTCGGATTTGCAGGTGCGCCTGGTACGGGCCAACGAAATGAACGCCCATTTGCGCAGAATGAATCTGGCTGCCGCCGGTTTGGCTCATGAGACACGCAACCCACTCAATCTTGTTCGGGGTCTGGCGCAGGTCATTGCACGCGATACCGGCTCCCGCCCGGATACCCGCAACCAGGCGTTACAGATCACGGAAGAGGTCGATCAGGTTACCGCACAACTCAATGAGTTCATCAACTATTCCAAGCCCTGTGAACCGAAACCAACTCCCGTCGATCTGGCGGCAGTCGTCGGCGATGTCGAACAGGCTTTGCTATCGGACCTGGATGACAAGAAGATCGGCCTGAAAGTTGAAATCCCGGAAATGGCCATTGAGGCGGATGAATCTCTCCTCCGACAGGTCCTGTTCAACCTGCTGCTGAATGCCGTTCAGGCGGTGGATGACGGAGGACTGATTTGGGTCAAATTCGGGCAGGAAAAAGGACAGGAACCCTTTCTCGAAATCCGGGACAACGGCCCCGGTGTCCCCGAAGAGAATCAGAGCAAGATCTTTCAACCCTACTTCACCACGCGGCAACATGGAACCGGCTTGGGGCTGGCTGTCGTGAGCCAGATTGTCTTGGCTCATGGCTGGGAAATCCGCTATGTTCCATCCGATGACCGTGGAGCCGTTTTCCACATCTCCGGCTTCAAGGTTCTCCCCAAAGGCAACCAGAATGACGGATGAATCTCGGGAAGAACGTTCCAAATATCGAATCCTGATCGTGGATGACGATGGCGGACAACGAGGCCTGCTGTCGTCATTCCTTTCCGGCCAGGGATTCACGATCCTGACGGCGGCATCCGGGGAGGAATCCATCGAGATTCTGGACCGGGATGAGGATATCCACATCATTATCTCCGATGTGCGGATGCCCGGTATGTCCGGCCTGGACACGTTACGGTTGACTCGACAGCGGTATCCGACCTTGCCGGTTCTGCTGGTCACGGCTTATGCCGATATTCGCGATGCGGTTCGGGCCATGCAGGATGGGGCCGTGAATTACCTGGAAAAACCCATCGACCTGGATGAACTCCTGTCTTCCGTTCAGAAGGCCATTGGAATCCACGAGTCCGTTCCTCTTCATGGCCTTGAGCGACCGGACCTCCCGGAAGAGGT
>JAKPYU010000179.1 GCA_029568995.1 Candidatus Omnitrophota bacterium
CCATTTGGGATACAATATTGGGTGTACCATGGAGATGTCTGATGAGCAGAACCGCAACCATACGTGCCCGTGTGCAACCCGATCTGAAAGACAAGGCAGAGGATGTATTCCGAAAACTCGGGTTGACAACAACCCAGGCCATTACCCTGTTCTATAAACAGGTCGAGTTGCGCAATGGGCTCCCCTTCGATGTCGCCATCCCTAACGAGACCACCCGTCGAACGTTCGCGGACACCGATGCCGGACGCAATCTCGTCGTGTGTGAGAATGCGGAAGACATGTTTCGAAAACTCGGTATCTGATGCTCACGCCGGTATTCACACGCCAATTTGCCAGAGACCTCAAGCGGATGCAGAAACGCGGGAAAGATCGAGAGAGGATCAAATCGGTCATCCAAGCCCTGATCGAGACAGGACATCTCGATCCGATTCACCGAGACCACGCTTTACTCGGAGGCTGGCAGGGGCGACGGGAATGCCATATTGAATCCGACTGGCTCTTGATTTACAAAAGGGAGGAGAATCGCATAGTTTTTGAACGGACAGGAACGCATGCCGATTTGTTCTGATAGCGGATAGGGTGATCTCAATGCCTGGAAAGAAACTCGAACCGATTCACCCCGGCGAGATTCTGCTTGAGGAGTTTCTCAAGCCCATGAATCTCAGCCAGACCCGTGTGGCCCGTAACCTCGGAGTTCCACCCCGCCGCATCAACGAGATCGTTCTCGGCAAACGAGGGATCACCGCCGACACCGCTCTTCGTCTGGCGCGGTATTTCGGCATGTCCCCGGAGTTCTGGCTCGGCTTGCAGATGGACTATGAACTGGACATCGAAACCGACCGCCTCGGAAATCGCCTGACCAGCGAGATCACTCCCTGCCAAAGAGCAAGCTGAAAGACCGCCCGGAGACCTCTCCAATCCCCCCACAGGACCAGGTAACTCGTGCAACGGAATGAACAACAAAGGGTTGATATTCGGTATTTGCGCGGTATAATTTCTATACCATGCAATTTGAGTTCGATCCGGACAAAAGCGCGATCAACAAGGAAAAGCACGGTATCGACTTTATCGAGGCCCAATCCTTGTGGGACGACTTCAATCTGATCGAGATTCCGGCAAAGGTCATTGACGAACCAAGATTCCTTATTGTCGGGAAGATTTCCGGGAGGCACTGGTCGGCTGTAGTCACTTACAGAGGAAACGTGACGCGAATCATCTCCGTCCGTCGATCCCGGAAGGAAGAGGTGGATTTCTATGAAAGCTAAAGAGTTTGACCGAAGGTTCGAGGCCGGTGAGGATCTCACAGGGCATCTGGATCTCTCCGGGACGCGTCGACTAAACCTGGAACAGCGGCGCGTGAATGTCGATTTCCCGATTTGGATGATTCAGTCGCTAGACAAAGAAGCCGAACGTCTCGGCATCCCCCGCCAATCCCTGATCAAGATGCTGGTCGCGGAACATATCAAGAACACCCGCGCCTGATCGGGATTCACGCGGGTATTTACTCCGTCCGACAGACACAAATCCTCATCGGCGACTCTGGTCCATATCCCTATTGAAAGACGCCTCTCAAGACGATAATTTCTCTGAAGACTCGATCGGGCACGCGAGGTGCAACTATGAAGTACCATGTGATTGTCGAACAGGATGAGGACGGCATCTATGTGGGGCGAGTTCCGGAACTCCGGGGGTGTGTCAGCCAGGGCGACAGTCTGGAAGAACTGCTTGCGAATATGAAAGAGGCCATCGATCTCTATCTTGAGGTCCATCCCGAATACAGGGATCGGGAAGAACCGAATGTGTTCGTCGGCGTGGAGACCGTGGAGGTTTCATAAATGCGGCTGCCGTTGCTGTCACCCCGACAGATCTGCTCCATCCTGGAGAAGGAAGGCTTTGCTCTCATTCGTCAGAAGGGAAGCCATCGTATCTATCATCACCCGGACGGGCGAGTGGCTGTCATTCCGGTGCATACGGGGAAGATGATCGGACGTGGATTGCTAAAGGCCATTTTGGAGGAGATCGAGATGGACCGTGCCGAGTTCCTGGAAAAGTATGTGAAATAAGGCAACGGCGGAACAAAGGCAGAATCCCATGCAAACTCAGGAATTTGATCGAAGCTCGGGAACAACGGCAGTACAAGGGAATAGCATGAAAACCGAATATGACTTCAGCCAAGGCAAGCGTGGCGCAGTGCTCAAGACACCGCCCAACAAGACCCGAATCACCATCCGTATCGACGATGACATCCTGGAATGGTTCCGCGAGCAGGTCCACAAAGCAGGCGGCGGCAGCTATCAGACCCTCATCAACAGCGCTCTTCGCCGCGTCACCGAATCCCAGGAATCCTCTCTGGAAGACACTCTCAGGCGTGTTCTGCGAGAGGAATTGCCGCGATACTCCGGCAGGAAGGCTTCCTCCCTAGTCAGCCGCTAGATCGCAAGGTCGACTCAATCTATAACAGGACTGTCGTCAACCTGTCCTCTCTTGTCACTGTCATCCCTCCCCGCCCGTTTCTCCCACAGTAACATGGTTAAAACGAGCCACTTCGGATATACTTTGAGAAAATGAAAAATCATTCGGAATTCGCCGGTGTGCCGATCAGGAGCAGCATGGTCAGGTGTTTTTTTGTTTGTGCCTTGTTGGCGTGGCTGGTTCTGGCCGGGGCTATGCTGTCTTATGCCGGAACCGAGACATGCTACCTGTGCGGTCAGGAAATCACCGGCAAGTACTGGCAACACCAGGGTCCGGGCGGCCTGCGGGTGTTCTGCGACCGCTGCTACCGGAGTTCTCCGAAATGTTCCGCCTGCGAGATCCCGTGCAGCCGGGAGAACCTCGCCAAGGTAGGGAAAGAGCTGCTTTGCCCCGATTGCATGGCCCAGGCGAAATTCTGCAATCTGTGCGGGAACCGGGTCTCCGGGAAGTTCTTCACCAGCGGCGAAACGAGTGAGATCTATTGCGAAAACTGCTACCGGACCTATCCCCGCTGCCGGGCCTGCGACCGGCCCATGAGACGGTCCAGCCTCACAGCCGATGGCGTGTGTCCGACGTGCGAGGCGAAACTGCCGAAGTGCAAAGCCTGCGGGAAATCCATCGTGGGCGCCTATTTTTCCAACAAGTATAACGGAGATTACTGCGCCGACTGTATCCGGTCCCGCCCCGAATGCTACGCCTGCGGCGCTCCGGTCTCGGACGTTTATTGGGTCTTGCCGGATAAGCGTTGTTTATGCGATACCTGCAAAAAGCAGAGCATTTTCCGCGAAGACCAGGCACGGGAGATCATGAACGAGGTGGTGAAACTGGTTGCGGAGCGCCTGGGGCTTGTCGTCGAGCGTCCCTGGCAGCTGCGGCTGGACAAACTGAATACCGAGGGCCGCGCCTCCGCGCTTGCCGCGCGCCAGGGACTGAAAATGGCCAGTCCCATTTCCGGCAATGAAATGGGGATCTATATCGAACGTGGGGACCAGCGTGAAATTGTCCTGCTGTACGCTCTGCCGATTTCCATGATCTACGAAACCGCGGCGCATGAGCTGGCCCATGCCTGGCAGGCAGAGAATTGCCCGCCGAAACAATCCCAGGAGATCCGAGAGGGTTTCGCCCAATGGGTCGCCGCAAAGGTACTGAAAATGAAAGATTTTTCCGTCACGCTTGAAAAACTGCAGGATCGAACCGACTCCCCGTACGGGACTGGCTATCACAGAATGGCTAAAATTGAAGATCGTCAGGGAAAAGCCGGCGTCATCCAATATGTCCGCACTGCAATCAGGTAAATTGAGAATGCCCACGCGTCCTGGTACTCCATCCGGCCCCATCAGAAACATCCTCTTCGACTTCGGAAGCGTCCTGGTCCATTTCGATTACGATATCATGTTCCGGCGTTTCGCGCAGAAATCGCCCCTGACCGTTTTGGAAATCCGCCGAAGGCTCTTCGACAATGCGGATCATCGCGCATTCGAGCGTGGAGAAATCCCGGCGCCGCGCTACTACCAGATCGTACGAAATCAAATCCAGATTCGGATGGATTACCGCACTTTTTACGAGGCGTGGGCGGACATTTTCTGGCCGGATGAGGCGATGCTGGACCTGGCGGAACGGCTGAAAAAGAATTACCAACTCTATCTGCTGTCCAATACCAATGAAATTCATTACACGGAATTCCTGCGCATTCCACGACTCATGAAGGCGATTCCACGTCAGGGGCTTTCGTTTGAATATGGCGTGATGAAACCCGACCCGGAGATTTACCGGAGGTTTCTGGATGAATTTGACCTTCACGCCGGGGAGAGCGTGCTCATTGACGATATTTTAGAAAATGTCCAAAGCGCGCGGGAAATGGGAATGCACGGGATCCCGCATCGCAACCTGAAATCGACCTGCCGGATGCTGGAGGAAATGGGAGTCTTGATACCGGGGGACTGAGATAGGATATAATAGGAGACAGGAGCGAATTTGGTTATCATTGTCCGACCGTCGGAGGCCGAAAATGTCACCGGATCAGGAAATTATCAATATCCTGCGTAGGGAATACCCCCATCTTATTTCCGAGTATGGGGTCAAACGACTCGGTCTGTTCGGTTCTTACGCACAAGGTCATCCCACAGAATCCAGCGACATCGATATCCTTGTTGAATTCGACCGGCCCCTCGGTTTTCGATTTGTCGGCTTTACCGAATATCTGGAAACCTTACTCGGTAAGCCGGTCGATGTATTGACCCCTGCCGGTGTGCAATCCATTCGAATTGATGGGGTTGCAGAAAGCATCGAGGAGCATATCGTGTATGTCTGAGCGAACAGATAGAGATTTCCTGGAAGATATTCTTCAAGCCATGCATCGCATCAGCACTTACATAGCCGATGCGTCCTATGAGATCTTCCTGAAAGATACAAAGACCCAAGATGCAGTTATTCGAAATCTGCAGGTTATCGGTGAAGCCACAAAGAACCTATCGCCGGAAATGCGCTCGAAATATGTTCATGTCCCATGGAAAGATATGGCGGCGGTTCGTGATCGCGTAATTCATCGCTATTTCGGCGTCAACCTGGACATTGTATGGCAGATTGCCGCCGATGAATTGCCGAAGGTCGCGGAGCAAATCAAACAGATCCTTCCGAAATAGTATACGCACCAGTCCCGCCTACCTCACCGTCACAACAATCCTCACCCCCGTGTCCTTTTTCAATTCGATTTCTGCACCTTGATGCATCTGTTCTCCCGTAAGCGTGCTTCCCTGCCCGTCAACGGATAGTTGATATTCCTTGTCCTTCTCCACAGTGAACCATTCGGGGAATTGATTCAGTCGCGGGTAATCGAATGGAAGGTGAAGATATTCCTTATGGCGCGGGATATCGAATTTCAGTTTTCCTTTCCAGGGCCACTCGGCGCGCATATAGATTCTCAGCGAACCGTTCTCTCCGGGAACCGCGCCGAATACCAGGTCGCCTCTCCACGGTTCCACGGAAAGGCCCTGGGTTTTCCAGAGGGCGTACATAATCGCCGTGCGGGCGTAGTTACCATCCCCATGCCACCCGGCGACGATTCCGTAGTCTTTCTGAAGATTCAGCATGATCTCGCTCGAGGCATCGACCCACTGGAATCCATCTTCCACCGGAACACGATTGAGCAGATTCAGACCGCCTTCGATGGAATCCGCATAGCCGTCCGCAATGCCGTTCTCCCAACGGTAATCCAGATTCTTGAGGATGTTTTGAAGTACATGACGAACCGCATCGCAGTACTTTTGCGCGTTGTCCAGTTCTGCCACGGTCAGAAATGCATTGTAGTTATATCCCCAGTTATCGGTAAATGCCTGGCTGAGGATCTCGCCGCTAACGGGATTGACTGTCTCATACAAAAGGCCGTCCGCATTCGCACCGACTTCCAGCACACGGTCCAGGATGGCATGCATCGGTTCGCGGTAGCGATTCCGGCGTTCCGGGTCGGTTTGCGCGGCAAGGAAATAAACCTCCGAGAGGCCGCCGATGACTTCGCAGCCGTGGTCGTCCAGGCGCAACTTCTCGGCCTGTATAGGCGAGTGGTGCACAAGAAAATAATCGGCTACTCGAAAGGCCCACTCCCGATATTTGTCATCCTTGGTCCACCAGTACGCCCGCGACAGGCTCTGCATCAGATTGCCACAGACTTCGTGATCGTTTGCTGGAAGCATTCCGACTTCGGTTTCAATGGCTGCATGTTCCAGCATCCCATCCAGGAGGGAAATCAGCCGGTCAAACCACGGACTCGGTCCCAGCCATTCCGTGAGGGGAAGCAACCCATCCTTTACATATTCCGACGCGCCGAAAATCACCTGTTTCATGTCGACTTCCGGTGTGCGAAATGCCTGTGTTGTGAACAGGAAATCATCCGGCAGTGCGCCGACACGGCTGGTCAAGCGGATTTCGGTGCGCAGAATATCTTTCATGCGCCCCTCGAAAAGCGGCCGGTCGGTTAATGCTGCGGTCAGCACCATGAATGGGTAATTATCGGCTGCGGAATCGCGCGCGTTCCAGAAGGCATCCTTTGACAGATTGCGCGGGATCAATCCGGTTGTCGGATCGGCATGGTCCAGCCAGGCGTACACGAATTGCCTGCAATGAAGAAGCGCTTTCCGCGCCTGTTCGCCGTTCTGTTCGGCTTTCGCCCAGTCATCGGTTCCCTGCCCTGGGACAGGAATGACAGGCATCACACAAAGGCTAATTGTAAGGAGTAATGTTCTGAATATTGTCATTGTACGGTCACCTTTCTTGTTCTCTACTCAATTGTTCTGGAGCATCAGGGCAGGCACGTAGGGCCTGCCCCTACGGCGTCCCAATCCGCTCGTAGGGGCAATCCCCTGTGGTTGCCCATTTGTCCCGCCCATTCCAACGTACCGGCAATCATACCGGTTCCTGCCATGGAACCGGACTGTCCAATCTCCAATTCTCTAACGATTGAATCCACTTCTTCCGTCGTGTGCGTAACCGATCGAGAATCTGGCAATGAGAAATACTCCCAACCAGGTTATGTTCCTCTACCGGATCGTTATCCAGGTCGTACAGTTCTTCGCAAATTGGGTCCTGCGCAATGTAACGGATGTATTTCCAGCGTTCCGTGCGCACACCCTCATTCTTCGGAATCGTTGGGTGTTTGAACAGATGCTCGTAAAACCATTCCTCGCGCCAGGGCGCGGGATCGCCGGACGCGAGCGGCATCAGGCTCCGTCCCTGCATCCAGGGAGGAATCTCCAATCCAGCAAGGTCCAAGATGGTCGGCGCAATGTCGATATTCAATGTCATTTTGTCGATACTCTGTCCCCGTCGAGATTGCGGAAGACATGGATGCCACAAAATCATGGGAACACGGATGGATTCTTCATGCATCAGCCACTTTCCCGCAAGGCCGTGTTCGCCCAGGAAAAAACCGTTATCGGATGTAAAGAGGATCGCCGTGTTGTCGAGTGCACCCCTTCGTTTCAGGCATTCAAGAATCTGTCCGACCGCACGATCCACGCCGGTAATGAGGCGCAGATAGTCTTTCACCGACTCCTGGTACATCTCCGGCGTAGCGAATCGATGTCCCCAGCGTACCCGGCCCTCGGAGATCCGTATGAACTCGGGTAGCGCCTCAAAATGCGCTTCCGTGGCCGTTCGCGGGACAGGGATCTGTTCGTCTTCATAGAAATCCGCCAAGGCACGGTCGAACTGGAACGGTGGAAATCCGCCATCCTGCACATGCGGAGATTTGAAACTCACCGATAGGCAGAATGGTTGATTGGGAGAGCAGCCTTGAACAAACTCCTCGGCCTGGTCGGCCATGATGCGGGTTAAATGAACCCGCTGGCCATTGATCTCATGGAAATACTTACCCTGGCCCGGGAATCCTTTGAAATAGTCGAAGTCCTTTTCGGGAAGGTCTCCGCCCAATCCCCATTTCCCGATGAATCCGGTGCGATACCCCGCACTGCGCAGGGCCATCGGATACGACATGGGAAACAACGACTCGGGCAATGACAGGTTGAAACTGTGGATGGTGTGGCAGCGGGAATACAGCCCGGTGAAAATCGTGGCCCGGCTGGTCATGCAAATTGAGGTGGTGCAGAAATGATTGGTGAACAGGACCCCGTCATTCGCAAGACGGTCCAGGTTCGGCGTCCGCAGGATGGGATGGCCCATACATCCAAGGCAGTCCCAGCGGTGATCGTCCGTAACCAGAACAATCAGGTTGATCCGCCTGGACCCGCCGTTGCCCCAGACCGGCATCGCCGCTGCGCCCAGCATTGCCGCCGATGTGTTCTGAAGAAACCGACGGCGGGATTGCCTGGCGAGATCGGGTCGGTCCATTTCGAACTCTCTTTCTGCTGCTTTGGCGGCGGGAGTCTGTTCCATGCAGCCTATTGTGCACAGAACCGGGGGAATGTCCATTCGGGTGCTCCGCCTGATCTCCAATGGGGTCTCATTTGACAGGATGAATCTTGTGCTAGCATTTCAGGGCGACCACAGGGGGTTGCCCCTACGGTTAATTCATGACGGCGTGCCCCATATGATCTGACCATCGCGCCGTAGGGGCAGGCCCCCGTGCCTGCCCGATATCAAAAAGGAGCGTTCACCCAATGCACTCGATTTTTATCAAGTTCCCAAGATCTCCCCTCTTCCTTTGCCTTCTTCTCCTCATCCCCTCATTCCACACAGATGCAGCCCGTTTGTGGAAGGACGGCAAGAATCTGACCAACAATGACGGGCCGTTCGCGCTATGGGCCATTGACATCTCCGCAGCGGCACTGTCGGATGAACGTGCGCAAGAGGCCACCGGCGCAATCAATGTATACGCAAAATACGGGATCGGGACCATCGCGTTGTCTCTTCAACCGTCCGGCACGGGACGCGGGGTGTTTGCAGAGGACGGCTCCATTGGCGATCCGGCATTGTTCGACCGAATCCTTCGTATCCAGAGGACGGCGGAAGGACGGTGGCTGCCTACGGTGATCCGTGTCTTCTCCGGCGATCCCGCTGCGGCGCTGTCTCCGGCGGCCTGCGAGCGCGCCCTGACCGAGTTGGGAAAGACCTTCAAAGGAACCAGAGCCGTCGCACTGAACCTTGGAACCGTCCCTGACCCAAATAATCTGAAAAAATACGTCGATCTTCTTCGCCAGGGCAAAGAAGGATTCCCCGGAGTGATCGGGGCGGATGTGGGCCAGATCCTGGAAACAGCCAAAATCCGCATCCGGTCGCCCCAATTCGCTACAATCACCGAGCCAGTCGATGCGCTGTTCTGGGATCGCTCACTCACCGCACCTATTCCAAGCGAGTATATCGAGAAACCGCTTATTGTCTCGTGCGTGGCGGAAGACCCAAGCACACCCGGCAAACCTCACCCTCGGCTCAACCTCGTCACGGAAAAAATCGCGGGAATGAAAGGCACCTATCTCATCGGCCGGTTTCCGAGTATCTGCGAAGGGAATTCGCCCCGGTTCGATATCGGCGGGCAGTCAGCTGAGTCGGGAACCGGAATCGCCTGGTTTCTGAAAGCCGTATGCGCGGCCCAACTGGCGCTGCACGGGCCGATTCCTGAAGAGGCCGAGGCGACGCGGGCGGAAGACGCCACCGGCATACTGGAACCCGGCGAAAAGGAAGACGGGTTCGTGCCTCTGTTCGACGGCAAAACCCTGAAAGGTTGGACAACATTGTCGGATTCCTGGCAGAGTTTCTCCGTTCAGAACGGGGAGATTGCCTGCGACGGGAGCGCGCCGAACACCTATCTCCGGACGCAGCGACAGTACAAAGACTTCATCCTGCGTCTGGAGGTCAAAATTTCCGAGGGCGGCAATAGCGGGATTTTTGTCCGTGCGCCGCTGTGGGGACGATCCTCCCGAATCGCCTTTGAAACCCAGATCTTGGGCGATTCCACGTCCGATCCCACAAATCCATTCGGTGCGGTCTATGACGTTCTTGCGCCAAAAGAAGACGCATCGAAAGGGCCGGGGGAATGGAATGCGTTCGAGATCGACTGCCGTGGTCCGCTGGTCCGAATCATGGTGAACGGAAAAGAAATCCACAATTTCAGCATGGACGATGTTCCCAAAATGAAAGACCGCATCCGGGAAGGCGTGATCGGCCTGCAGGACCATCGGTGCAAAGTCTGGTTCCGCAAAATCCGAATGAAGGAATTGTAATACTTTTGGGGTGGATTTTGTGTCAACGCCGTCCATGTGGTTCGCTGAGTCCACTCCGCCCGCAGCCCAAAAAAAACAAAAGAGGCTGAAAAAAAACTGCGGAACCACATAGACATGAAAGTACATCTGTGCTAGAAATATGTTCCGACGTGTGTGGTGTGGCTGTGTTTGACGTGAATACAGCAAATCAGGCAAGTCGATTCTGATAAAAGGGAGGTGATCCTTGAATAGGATGCAGCGAGAAGCGAGTCTCGTGCTGCTCATTGTAGTTGTAACAAGGCAAGGCAATTGTGCAGAGTTCTGCACACAAATTTACGTACGGAGGAACTCCTAGATGAAAAAAGTGTTACTTTTGACGTTGATCTGCGTAATGTGCTTCGGGATGCTGGCCTATGCCGCTCCGAAGAAAATCGCCCTGATCGGTCGAATCTCCTGGGCACCGGGCAGCACTGGCTCGACTCACGACCGGGACTTCGACATCATGCACCACTTCTCCATGCCGGATGAAGTTCTGAGCAAGATGCTGGACAGCTGGGGATATTTCTCCCTGTTGATGACGGATTATGTTGTCCAATATATGTGCAACGGTGGTGAATGCCCGTTCCCGCCGGGGGATGATGCGGATTATTTCGGCTATGTGAACGACGGTGAATACATGGTTCAGCCGCAATTCCTGGGGAATGACGGTTACAGCCTGGCGTGGGTAACGGGAACCGTCTGGTCGAACATTTGTCCCCAGCTCAGGGGCGTAGGTGGTGTCCCGATCATCATGGGCGAGCATAGCTGCACCGCCTCCAACACAGGCAAGCTCGGCACGATCTTCATGTTCTACGGCACCGGTAATGGCGATATGAACGGTGACACGACCATTCAGTTGACGGCTGCTGGCAAGACCCACCCGCTGACTGCCGGATTGCCCGATGAAATCCAGATCTGGGATCCCAAGGAACTGGATGCAGGTGCTGTGGCCGCCGGAATCAAGGACGTTGCCGCTGACGCCGCCCCCGGAACGGTCGTTCTGGCTGTCTGGAAGTCAGATCCAACCCTTTCCGCTTTGTCGGTGATTGAGGCGGGTGGCGATCTGGCCGACGGAACAAAGGCCCCCGCCCGCATGGTGGTTCCGTTCGGCAACGGTGGTAATGTTCGACCGACCCCCGATGCCGATTTGCCTCCAACTTGGATCGTCACGTACGATTATATGACCCCGACTGGTGTTGACCTGACTCGTCGCATGGTCCGCTGGGCGATGGGCGAAGATCCGACCGGAGTCGGCAAATGGGATATGAAATAAGATCGCTTCGGTGATCGTTGAATACCCGAAGGGGACATGGTTTCATGTCCCCTTCTTCTTTTATGCCCCCCCTCAATCCCCCCGTGAACGGGGGGAAGAACTCCCTCCCCGCTCGCGGGGAGGGCAGGGGTGGGGGTTCTGGCGGTGCGGGGTGGGGGTTCTGGCGGTGCGGGGTTCTGCATGGGGGGGCCGGGCGTTCTGCCACAAACCTTCTCATCCCTCATCGCACAGGGTAATTTCCAACGAATCAACAAAAGACTTGGAGGAACACCATGACCCTGCAGCGACTGACCGTTTTAAGCCTGTGCATTCCGGCCATTCTCTCCGGGACTGCGGGACAGGCGGAGGAACCCATCCGGATCGGGATGATCGGGTTGGATACCTCTCACGTGATTGCATTTACGCAGATCCTCAACGACCCGGCAAACCCGGAGCATGTTCCCGGCGCGAAAGTCGTGGCCGGATTCAAGGGCGGCAGCCCGGATCTCGAATCCAGCTGGAGCCGCGTAGAAGAATACACCACGAAGCTGCAGAAGGATTTCGGGGTGGAGATTGTCGACAGCATCGCCGAACTGTGCGGCATGGTGGATGCCGTCCTGATTGAAAGCGTCGATGGAAGACCCCACCTGGAGCAGGCCAAACGGGTGATCGAGGAAAAAGTCCCCTTCTTTATTGACAAACCAATGACCGCAAGTCTGAAAGACGCGGTTGAAATCGCGCGCCTCGCAAAGAAGTCGAATATCCCCTGGTTCAGCTCCTCCAGCCTTCGATTTGCGCAGGCCATTCGGAAGGCGGTAAACCCGGAAACGGTCGGGAAAATCGTCGGCTGCAGCGCGTATTCCCCCTGCCACCTGGAACCGCACCACCCGGACCTGTTCTGGTACGGCATTCACGGCGTGGAGATTCTTTACGCAGCCATGGGGCCGGGATGCGAGTCGGTAACACGCATTTCCACACCGGACACCGATTTTGTCGTGGGCCGATGGAAAGACGGGCGAGTCGGAACGTTCCGTGGGACCCGTTCCGGCAACGGACAATACGGATGCACGGTATTCGGCGAGAAAGCCGTGATCAACAGCCAGGGGCACGATTACGGCAGCCTGGTGGCGGAGATCGTGAAGTTCTTCAAGACCGGCATTCCCCCCGTAGCCCCGGAGGAAACCCTGGAGCTGCTGGCATTCATGGAGGCGGCGGATACCAGCAAAGCCCAGGGCGGCGTTCCGGTTCCTTTGCCCGATTTCTCCACGGAATGAGCGAAAAGTGCCTTTTGTCCGGGTGTCGCGTGACCGTGGAGCGGGATATGGGTATGATGGGTTTGTTGCCGTAGGGCCGACGCATGAGTCGCTTCCCGGGAGCCGTGCCCGTTCCGTCATCGCGAGCGGCACTCCGGCGGAGCCGGTGATTGGGATCAAGAAAGCATGGCCTCACGGAACCGCGATGACCCGTCATCGCGAGGAGCCGCCCGGAGTCTGCGAAGGGCG
>JAKPYU010000802.1 GCA_029568995.1 Candidatus Omnitrophota bacterium
ACTCATCAGCAAGCCTCGGTTCCCATCGACCCTTTGAATCCCAACGATCCCGGCTTTGTGTCCTGGGGCGATGGGGCATATTTTGTTCGTGATAATGTGTTTTATTGTCTTCAGATATCCTCGGAGTTCAACACGGCGCAGATGTTGGAGCGGTTTCACACAGATCTGCTGAATGGCGCGGAAGGCATCACGAAGGGTTTGGAGGTCCCTGTTCCCATCATTGAGGGTGATGCTTTTCCTTCCGACATGACCCTGTTCGCCATAGGCGGGAAGCCCATGGCTCCTCTTACTGTCAAAGATCCAAATGGACGTCCGGTTTACCGCGATGTGTGGGATGAGGACAGCGATTCCCGCGCGATTCAGAGGATTATGTCCAAGGAAAAGGGCGGCCCCGGCGGCCCTTCTCGGATTCCGTCGTCTATTCGCTGGGACGATTCCAACATGGTGGTCGTCGACAACCCCGGCAACGCAACGGTGGTGGATCTTGCCGCTGTTGCCATGAATGACCGTTGCCTGGTGTCGGATATCTGGACGAAGCGTGTACGTATCGCGCCGCCGAAGGAAATCCAGCCGCAGGAATAACAGGCTGGATTTCTTGCGACAGGCGGACGTTGCGCCCGCCAAGGAAGGGGCGAAGGTCCCATGACTCAGCGGGATCTTCGCCCTCCCGGACTGAATGTCATTGCCTCCGGGTGAGGGTCTTTGCACCCAGCACAGCCTTTTGTAACGCGCCGAATCGCTATTCCCTCATCTCAATTACCGGCGGCGCGAAAAGACCGTGCGGCTTGAGGTTATACGGCTCCACCCAGCGGTCCCCGGTTGTGATGAACTCGAACGGGCCGGTCCATTTGTTTTCAGGATTTGCCTGGTGTAACGGTCCGAATGCGTTCCGGCGGCTGGTAATCAATTCAATGCGAATATCGTTTGTTCCCGATTTTGCGAAAGGCGTAATGTCGATCTCATGCGGCTGCCAGGCGATGATCCCGGCATCCTGGGCGTTCACGATGACACGAACGCAACATCCCTTCCATTCGGGAACCGCAAGTACGATGTGGCGATTCTTCGCCGGTCGAAGCGTCGCCTGTGTGGAATAAACTACCGATGCGGAGTAGAACGGTAATCCCTGGTTTGTCCAATCTCCCAGGGTTATTTGACGAACCGGCGCTTCAATACTGGTTTCTGTTCCACGAACCTTTACTCCGAAATCGCCCAACAGGAACATCGCTTCGAGACCGTCCTTCGAGGAGTAATCGGTTTTCAGAACAAGCGTATTCTCTCCCACCTGGAACCAGGATGGGTCCAACGTCAGGCGATGCAGCGATAAATCGACCCACCATCCGCATTCCGAATCGCTGTCTACCGGGAACCCGTTGAACGAAATCTCGAAGCGCCCCGGTCGCTCCACGGCAAGGTCCACCGGCCCAGCGGGTAAATCATGGACGGTAATCGTATAAATCAGTTCGATCGGCGCGGACGGTCCCTTTTCCTGTTTTGTCTGTGCCCACGGCTGGACCATCATACCGCCCCGGATCGGGATGCCGAGGGATTTGCGCACTTTCTGGTCCACACGCAGAATCTCTTCCGGTCCCCGGATCGCGCCCTGTTTGATCCGATACTTTGGCCGATCCAGTACCAGTACATTCGGCTCGTCGAGCTGAATATCCCATCGTTTCTTGCGCAGCGTGATTGTCGAGACGGTCTTTTCTTTGGGACGAGACTGTAAGGATGAGCGTCCCTTCTTCCGAATCACGAAAATGCGGCTGCCGGTTGGTGGGAAATGCGTATGAATCGTAAGAACGCGGTCGGATTTCTCTTGTGTCGCGGCGTATCGTCTACCCGTTTCAGGGTCCCATTCCTCTGCCGCGCCGATATGCTCGGTGCGAATCGTGGCATCATAGCCGCTCTTGCGGTCGTTATTGACGATAAACAAGTACCAGGCGTCCTCATCTTCCCGTAGTTGATAGAAGAGTGTTGGGATTTCACGGCCTTTCTGATCGACAATGGAGACGAGACGCACTCGTTCGTTCAACGCGGTGACAACCGCCTTCTGTGTAAACGGAACAACGGTACAGGTCTGGGCGATCTCCACTGCATCACGGCCCTTCACGGCATCCACATACCGAGGCGGATCGCCTGCAAAAATGACCAAGCCGCCTTTCTCCTGGAACTGGCGAAGTAATCGAAGGGTTGTAGCTCGAATCGTTAATAGCGGCGGGACAACAACAGCATGATACTGCGCCTTCCCGACTCCAAGGATCGCGCCGGACGGTCCGGCGCTGACTCCGGCGCAACGAGAAAGCATTTCCTCATCGCCATAGTCAAAATCGAGATGGGATTCCAGCAGCCAGTTTCGAAGATCCTGCATTTGTCGATCCAGGGCCTTGATATCTTTCTGCTTTCCGGGATCGACGCGGAATCGGAGCCACATACTCTCGACCGGGTGAATCACGAGGAGATTCTGGATGGCTTTGCCGTTGCTGAGTATGGTATTGATTCGCGCAAAGTAATTTTCCACTGTAGAGTATTGCTGCCACCAGGGAGACTGGAAAAAAATCGCCGCCGGGTAGTCCCGTTTGGCCTCGCCCTCCATGGTGTACCAGGAGAGGTGCGGGCAGCGGAGGTTGACTCCGAGTACCGCCTGCCAGTTTCCATCCGCTTTATGACCTTCGAATGGAAAATCCCAGCCGGTGCAACCGTACAGTTCGGACAACATCCAGGTTCGCCCTGTCTGGTGCACGACCGAGGCGCACTGTTTCGCCGTGTCGAATTCGTAATTGTTCTCCGTGAGATTGTCGATCCCCGGAGCCTGCATGTACTCATAAAACCGCATCGCGCTCCCGACAACATACGTCTGGCTCGACAACGTTTCCTCGCACAGGGCATGACCGGTCATCATCAGTCGATGACTCCCGCACCAGTCGCCGATTCCCTTGGCAAATGCTTTGACAAACAGGGCGGTAATGCAGTCATGGTAATGGTAGCGGGCGCGGGATACCTCGACACCGCTCACATCGAGAAACAGTTCGGGAAGATGTTCCAGGATGGAATATTCGTATCGCTTTTCGAACACCTGGGGCAGGGAATCCGTCCAGGGGAATTCCCATGCCGCAAGGACTCCTTCCTCTGTTTTCTCAAGTCTGTGGTGTTCGCCGTAGTTGGGTTCATCGGTAAAAATGCCGGGGACAATGTTGCCGAACTCGCTGCCGATGGTTTCCAGGTACTTTTCGTGCGTGACCTCAATGAATTTCTGAACGGCGGTCTCGGAGAGCGTATCCAGGTAGGTATAGCCGTTGTACCAGGAGCTGAGTTCTTGAATGGTTCTTCGGAATGACAGCACAATATCGGAAGAAGGAATCTTGCTGTCCCGTGTGATCGGGGTGAGGTTTCCGGCGGTTGTGCCTTTGACTTCGGCGGTGTAAGCGGAAAGGGCATCGTCCGTCCACTGAAACTTGCCGGGGCGATGGATGGACATCCGTAGGCGACGCAGGCGGAACCGGGGGTCCTGGGTAACCAGGCCGCCCGCCGCGCCGGAGGGCCAGCGGTCCTCATCGTACAGCCATGCCTCCATTTTCCACCTGCGGGCTTCGTCGATACAGGCGCGGACCAGGTCAAACCATTGCGGAGACAGGTACGGTGTGGCGAGTCCGACGCGGGAGTGCATGAAAAACCCGCCCAGTCCCATCCGGCGCATGATCCGGATCTGACGCCGCAATTCCGGTTCTTCCAGAGCGCCATTCCAGGCCCAGAACGGCTTGCCGCGATATTCGGACCCCGGATTCTCAAAACGGCGGATTAAGTCTCTCATGGTCTCTTCTCCCTTTTCCGACCTGTTGAAATCTGTAAACTTGCGGGGAGCAGTCGAAAAAGCTGCCTTCGACCGGCTCACAAGTGCCGAACGCAACCTTATCAGGCATTTCGGCAAAGTTCAAACCGTGGGCGGTAGCCCAGGGGCAATAACTCTGCAAGAAGGAGTTTTCGGTGAGTCTGGTGGTTCCTGCAACAACGATTCTTGAGACCCAGGATACCCATGTCCATACCTTCCGTTCGTCCTGTGGACTACCCGAATGCACACCGAAGACCGTCCTGGACAGGTTCCAGCATCTTCGTTTTCAGGTTGTCTGCATCACCGACCACCGCCACCTTGACACCGACCCCGCCCTTTTCCAGGAGACCTGTGCAGATCTTCTGGAGATCGAGACCGCTCTCGATGTTTACGTGGGCTGCGAGGCGGAGGTTCTCTCCCCCGATATTGTCACTCTCCCGGACGAGGAAGCGGACATTTACGACGTGATCCTGCTGGCCGCTGCCCATTATCATGTGTTCGACCGGTATATCCCGCGCGTCTCCACCGCCCGACAGATGGCGGAATGGGTCCTGGCGCTGCACCGTCGTGCGGCCTCAAAGCCCTGGGCAGACATCATCCCTCATCCTTTTTCTCGCACGGAAACCCTCGGCCCGTGGGGCGACACCGCCATTCTGGAGTCCATTCGCGATGACGAATTGATCGAACTGGCCGATATGGCGAAAGGCAACTCCATCGCCATGGAGTTCCGACTGGGCCATGCCATCTCGGCGGCGTATCGCGAGTTCCTTCTCCGGTTCACAAAGA
>JAKPYU010000238.1 GCA_029568995.1 Candidatus Omnitrophota bacterium
GATTTCAGTGGTTGTTCGATAATCAAAAGCATGTGGGAACAACCCCCTCTGTATCTCCCCCTTCGACAGGCTCAGGACAACGCCCAAACTTGGGGGAGATACCTGTTCGCTGTTATTCCCTGCTGATCAGTGGGCCGAGCGATCTCAATGAATGTTCCAAAGAGGAGTTGGTGCGGTTTGCCCTGGAGGATGTGGGGGATCTCTTTCCTGGAGCGAAGATCGCGAAGGTGCTCCATTCGTCTGTTTCCAAACAGCGCAGGGCTACATACTCGCCCTATCCGAACATGGAACCGTTTCGACCGGAACCGGGACAGTGGCTGAAAGGTCTTTATCTGGCCGGGGATTGGACAGCGACCGGATTGCCCTGCACATTGGAAAGCGCGTGCAGGAGCGTGGAGGTGCTGGCGAATCAGATTACATTGTAGGGGCGACGCATGCGTCGCCCCTACAACATAACGCGGCATTTTCTATCGTTACGCAACCGGGTATTTTGCCAGGATGCGGTCGAGATCGTACGCGATGCGTTCCATGACGCTGTCGTCCACGGGGTCTTCCCCGAATCGGCCGTAGGTGGGGACATTCAGGCCTTTTCGTTTCAGGTACGCGAGTCCCGAATACGGCGCGGAGAGACCATCAAACAGGCGCAAGGCACGTTGGATGTCTTTCTGAGCCTCCAAAGCTCCCTTGTAATCACCTTGCACGAATCGGTCGAAGACCGCGCGGAGGATCTCCGGGTTGACATCGCAACCCTGTCCGATTGCGCCGCACGCGCCGGACATGAGGGCGGGAAGCATCGCGGTTTCGGACCCCGCGATCATGACCATATCGGTTCCCTCCATGGCCATCATCAATTCCAACAGCCATTCGTAGTTATTTGTGGAGAGTTTCATCCCGACGATGTTCTTCAGTTTGGAAAGACGGGAAATCATCTGGGGGGTTGTATTGTAGGGACCGGGAAGTCCCGGCGTGTTGTATACGAAAATGGGGAGTTCCGTGGATTTGGAGACCGTCTCATAATACTTGAAAATCGTATCCTGCAATTTCATGCCGCGAGCGGGCAGGAGCGCAGCGGGGATCACCAAGACAGAGGCGGCAGCGCCTCGATTACGGGCATATTCGGTCAATTCAAGAGTCTGATCGAGATATTGCACGGGATCGGGGCGATTCTTGCCGATGGTCTTGTAATGGGTGAGATCGACTCCAGGAGGAACTCCCTCGCGGAAATATTCCCCGAAAGTCCCGAACATGGCGGGTTTCTTGCCTTCCAGAGCCTCCATGGTGATATCGATGGCGCGCTTGGTATCGGATACGGTGTAGGTGTACATCTTGCCCAACCCGCACCGGACGAACAGCGTGGTGATGCTGGGGTGATCACGCAGCCAGACAACAAAATTGCGAAATCCATCCCAATCGATCATTCCACCGGGACCGCATGGCGTAAACATGGGGACAATAACGCCGGTGAGATACTGGGGGACTTCCTGGCCCGTGATGGGGTGACGGAATGTGCTCATATTCATAACCTTTCACGAGAGAGAATTAAGAATGGGTAGTTTAGCACTCCGAAGGCGTTTGGTCTGGAGTGGTCCAAGGAAAAAGAGAGTAGACCTTGTGGACAATGAGGACGGCTGTTCCGTTCACAAAGTCCCGATCCACTCTTGAGGGGATTTCAGCCAGGCGGTCAGCAGGTCGACCGCGCCCTGAAGGTCTTTCTTCTGAACGCTTTCCACGACGGTATGCACATAGCGGCATGGGACGCTGATCGTGATGACCGGTCGCCCGATGCCGGTGCGCTGCATGGGTCCGGCATCCGTACCGCCACGCGGCAGGATTTCCATCTGAAACGGGATCTTGTTGGATTCCGCTGTTTTCACGAAGGAATCGACCAATCCGCGATGGGAGATGGAATAGCTGTCCATGATCTTGATCGCGACGCCTTCACCCATCCGGGTCACAGCGTGATCCGGCTCCACTCCAGGCGTGTCACACGCCAGGGTGACGTCAATGGCGATTCCGACATCCGGGTCCAGTCCGAAACAGGATGGGCCGGACCCCCTGGTTCCGACTTCCTCCTGGACGGCACCGACCATATAGACATCGAATGCCGAGTCCGATCCGAGATTTTTCATGACATTCAGTCCGACCCAGACCGCGACACGGTTGTCCATGGCTTTCCCGCTGACGACATCGCCATGGTCGTGAAACGGTTGAAACAGGGTGACCGGGTCCCCTACGCGGATGATCTCTTTCATCTCATCCGGCTTCATGAATACGTCCACAAAGAACTCATCCACGTCGTAGGTTTTCTTTTTATCTTCTTCCTTGAGCATGTGGATGGGGCGACCACAGGGATTCATGATGCCGATCACGTCCCGTTTCCCCTGGATCAGGACTCGTCGGGCAAACAGGTTGCGCGTGTCGAATCCGCCCAGCGGCACCACACGAATAAATCCCTTGTCGTCGATGTGTTTGACATAGAAGCCGATTTCATCCATGTGGCAGGCCAGCATCACCTTGCGGGCAGGTTCAGCGGCGTTTGACTTGGCTTTCTTGAGGGCAATCAGATTCCCCAGCGTATCGACCGTGATTTCGTCGGCATTCCGCTGAAGATGATCTCTGGCAATCTCTCGGATACGCTCCTCGCGCCCGGCAACGCCGGATGCTTCGCACAATTTTCGAAGAAGTTCCATTGTCCATTCTGCCTTTGTGAAAAGATGTTTTGAGGATAGCCATTTGACGGGCGGGGGGCGAGGGAGGATTTACATTCGCTTGCTCTGTCGTCGGGGGCAAGATGGCCCCGCTCCCCTGCCCCACGACTTGGAGGCATTCATCGTCCGGTGCACTTGATGATGATGGCGGTGCTGTCGTCGGTGGCAGGGATTTCGCCGGTGAATGCATTCACGGCTTTGCGCAGCTCGGCCAGAATGCCAGCTGCCGAAAGGTGTCGGTTCGCAGAAAGCAGCGACAGGGTGCGGTCCAGGCCGAACTCGTTTCGATCTCGATCAAAGGAATCAATCATCCCATCGGAGAGAACCGCAAAGAGGTCACCGGGCTTCATTGGAATCGGAGAGATCGGCTTGATTTGGAGTTTGGGGAGAATCCCGAACGGCATTGCATCGGCTTCCATTACGATGAACCGATCGTTCTCAGAGTCGTATCGAATCAGCGGGGCCTGCCCCAGGCTCAGGCTGGTGAGAGTTCTGTCCTCGGCATTCAGATCGCCGAGCCATGCGGTAACAAACCGTCCGCGCTCCAGGTCGGCGGTGACCTGTTCGTTGATCTCGCGAACGACCTCTTCCAGGTTCGGATTCATGCGGATCGCCATCCGAAGCATGGCGCGAACCTGGGTTACCAGAAGTGCGGGGCCGACTCCATGTCCCGTTGCATCAGCCAGAAACAGCACGGCCCGCTCTGCCGGACCATCGGAAATCAGCACGATTCTTCCGTTCGGAGCAGGACGATATCCGATGACATCATAGGTATCGCCGCCGGTTGCCTCGGCGGGTTCACAGTACGCGGCGATATCGAAACCGGCGATTTGAGGAAGGCTTTTCGGCAAGGTGTTCTGTTGAATCTGGTGGGCGATCTTCAGGTCATCCTCGAGTTTCATGAGAGTTTGCAGCCCGGTACGCATCCGGTCATGGGCGATGGCAAGTTGTCTCACCTCGGTGACATTCGATTCAATTGCCGGTCCGGGGTCCAGATTTCCGAGACTGATCCGGTTGCTTTCCTCGACCAGATCCTCAACCGGTCGGCTGAGCTTCCTGGCCAGAACCACTGCGCGCCATAAGGCGACTGCCAGCACACCTGTGGTGATGAGGGTAATCCACGCCCACATCCGCGACATTTCACCCAGGACGTCGGATTCCGGAACCGCCATCCCCATCAAGAACCGAGATCCCTGAGCCAGATCGAACGGCTGTACACGTCCCCACCAGAGCTGTCCCAGAACTCGAAACCGTGAGGGTCCCTCCTGTCCTTTCGCTGCTGTCAGGCAGGTCCGGAGAATCTGCCCAGGCCCCTCCTCGCTCAGTTGGTCCACGGATTTCAGCAGGGCTTCTTTGCGCGCATCCGGATCTGTATATCGCTCATGGCGAGGAAGGCCGATGATCCGATGGTCCCCGTCGGTCAGGACAAACACCATGGCATGTTCACTTACGCGCATTTCCATGGTGTATCGAGATATGTCGCTCAACAGAACATCGAATCCGACAATGTGAGTTGTTCCCTCGGGATCACGAAAGGGGATGGAAGCCGTAATACCGGGGTCTTTGGTCGTGAAAAAGATGTAGGGTTCTGTCCAACAGATCCATTTCTCGATATCGGGTGGCGGTACAACGTCCCGGTATTCTTCCCACCGTCGGGCCGCACCCTGAAACCAGGGTCTTGTTCTGGCATCGTAGTCCAGTTTTCTCCAGCTCTCCATCGGATGAGCATCGTGGTTTGTCCACTCAAGCCGAAGTGATTGCGTCCCCCATTTGTTCGGCCAGGTCTGGCGGTTCAACCAGTGATCCCCGACGTTGAGCAGCATGTGTTCCCGGCCATCCAGATCTGCCAGAATAATCGACTTGACTTCAGGAATTCGGCGAATCACCGGCGCGAAGATCCGGTTCAAATTCTCCGGTTCATCCAATCGAAGCAATCCGGCTTCGCCCCAGGATTCGACCACGAGAAGATTCTGTGTCATTGTAAGGAAGAAATGATCCAGTTCCCGTTGCGTGCCGGTCAGCATTTGAGAGATCATCTCTGCCGTCATTTTCTCCATTGTCCACCGGGCAAAGAATCCGGTCGTGGCCATGATCGCGCCGCTGAGAAGCACAATCACCAGCACCAGATTCACCATGAAATTGCCGCGTATTGAAATGGTCCGAGACATCAAACCAATCCCTGTTCAGAGATTATGACCGGCAGGATACTAACGCATTTCTTAGAAGAGGTAGAGTGCCGAATGGAAGATGTGCGCAGCCTGACAAGTGTCCGGATCATAGAATGCCTGTCCACAACGCCCGCACCGTCCATCTTACCCACCAGCAATGCCACAACACGCTCCTGCCATTTCCACAAATGACGTATCATATTGAGACTGTTTCATAATGAGATAATTCGAAAATGTTATTGACAATCACAATTAGCGTGATATAGTATAACTAATTGCATAAGAAATTTACAATATTGCGGGTCTTGAAAAATGCGCGATCCACAAAAAAAACTATTGCTTTTTCAGATAAGGATGGCATATAATATGCGAATGCTGATGGTCGGGACGGCGCTAAACCATCTTTCAAAGGTTGAGGTCTGAGAAGGGGCTATGCCTTCGTCCGATCCAAATAAAGGAGCTGACTCTCAGTATTACACGCGCGAGAGTCAGTCAGTCTATTCCCCGTCCGGGAAGAAACCCCAAACACCCGTTTTGACCGAATCGAACCGCTTTATGTGCCGGCATTGCGGGATACCGTTTTCCGTGATTCGGAATGCGCGCAAGCTGCAACTTCTGCGCGAAGGGATCATCAAACGTGCACTGTGCGCGCCATGTGAGGAGCGGGATCGGGAATTACTGACTGCCGTCAATCAGTGTCTGCGCGTGCTGGGCGGCGCATGTACCGTTGCAGAGGTGGTGGGGATTTATTCGGACGAGAAACTTGGGCGGTCCCTGTTCAAAGATCCTTTTGCAAAAGTCCGCGTCCGATACAAAGGGAAGGATGCGTTGACCATTCAGGATATCGATGGCTGGATCGAGGAAGGTGTAATCCAGTTTGACGAACACGGGCAGATCAAGCCGAAGGCCAAGGGATTTCTGCACGACCTGGAGTTGCGTCAGCGGGTTCGCGAGGCGCGAGATGACATGGTGGACAAGCAGAAACCGAAAGACACGTTTCCCGATGAGGGGGGCACAGTGTTTGTGTCGCGCAGAAGCAAGAAAGGCGGGGCCGCCGTCGGGGCGGAGTATTGGGAGACTGTCAAAGCCTCCGAGTCGATCAAGTAAGGCTAGTCCAGATAAATCAACCAATCCATGATTCTGCCCCCCGTGTCATAGTAGACATCTGCAACAACGCCTTTTCCGAAATGATAATGCTCCTGTAATACTGCACCTGCAGAGGCCATTTTAAGATTGCCCCGTGTGAAATACGGCTTTATCTGCACTACTTTCTGCAATTCCTCGGAAGTCATTCCTTGTCGAAAACAATCGTCGTATTGCAGGAGGACAATTGAGCTTGCCCAAAACACCAGCATGTAAGGCAGCAAGCAAGTCGTCAATCCGATTGTCGCCACAAGACATAAATCCGCGATCAATCTGACTTTAGGGCCACGTGACAGGATTCGGAGCAAGACCCCAACGGAAAGCATCAGGGCGATTGGCGCTCCCGAGAAAACGAAGGCAAACAGAGTATATTTGTTCATCGGTTCCTCCATTCACTCGCACCGATCAGGCAAAGTTAGTCGAATTCCCACTCCCAGTCTTCGACCAATCCATTTTCATCATAGGAGACGTACACCCGATTGAATCGCAGGCGATAGTGATCCAGTTCCACACGCGTCTTGTCCGGCGTTCGGCAGGCGAGTTCGAGCCGACCGGGAAAGATGTCCTGGATCGTATCCCTGGTCATACCTGTTCGCATTGCTGCGCAATAGACGATTCGCTCTGCATAGCAGAAAGCCCCGCCGGCGGCAAAGGGAAGCGCAATCACGAGTGAAACAGTCAGAACGAAGAAGAATAGTGAGATAGCGGTTATTCTGATGCGTCTGGATTTCCGGGCGAAACGCCGGTACAAGTCAGTTCTGAAGAAAACGAAAGAAGCCAAAACCAGAAGAGCGATGGCAACCCAAAAATGAATAAAAATGACGCAATTTGGCATGGAAAGTCGACCCCCAATTCCTCAGTTGCCTCCATATTAGCACGAAGAGGACTCCGATACAATAAAAAAATCGCGCCGGTCGATGAATGAGAACCGGGCAACCACAGAGGATTGCCCCTGAGATTCCTCACATTCGTTCGGAATGACAGCGTTCCTGTCATTTCGAGCGGAGGGAGAAATCTCGGCACGGAGACCCGACGAAAACAGGTGGGCTGTCGTTGCGCGGTTGAAGCCCACCTCACAGGAAGAGATTGTGCTTTTGATACTCTCGCTCATACTCCTTCTCAGCCCGCTGCAATTGGAGATTTCTCCGCTCGGCTGGCAGACGGATAGATCCGAACCGTTGGAGCGAGAACTATTCAGCCAAGGTATTCCCATTCTACGAACGATTGATGTGAAGAACTCGGAGATCGCTCCTCTACCGGAGATCAGGAAGTACATCCGCCTGCCTTTACCGGAGGATGCCCGTGTGTTCCTGGTTGATGGCTCCAGCCCGGCTTTTAACGAGCAGTTTGCGGTGCGTCTCCAGCCGGACGGGAACACCCAAAGCATCGACGGATTCACCCAGGGACGCCTGATCGCCATCCGTGTTCCCGGCTCGCTCGAGAAACGATTCAATGACGTGCTTCGTCATGAGTTGGTTCATGCGTACCTGAACGTTGTTGCCCCCAATCGGAATTTGCCGCCGTGGCTGGAGGAGGGACTGGCCTGCTATTTCTCCGGCAGCCCCAATCATCTGAACCATGAAACGTACCGCCTTTATGAGCGCGACATGCGGTATCTATTCAAACACTACCCGGATCGAGTCCCGTATTTCCTGTCCGATGCCCTCTCCTCTATGGATGCCAATGAAGCGTTATTCCTGCATATCCGCATCCCGGATTCGGTCCGTCTGCATATCATGCGGCTGTCCTGGGAGAACGCATTGTGGATTTCGATTCTTCTGGTTCCCGTGTTGGCGTTGATTTTTGGCAGATTTCTCAGCGAGCTGCTCTATCCATGGTATGTGGGAGTGCGGCGCAGGTATCTCGGACATCGATATATGAAGATCCTCGGAGAACTGGAAAGGAGAGTACGTTCTGAGATTCCCCTTGTTTCGGTGGAATTTGCTGCCGCCGCTCAAAAAGCGGCGACGCAGGCGGGTCTCGCAAGGCGGTTGGCCCAACGATTGGAGGATCGGCTGTGCGAGATATCGCGTAGATTTCTCGACTGTGCCGATTCTCTCATTGTCCATCTTGCCCCGTATTTCCCCGGATTTGGTGTTCATGTACATACACTCGGGGAGGCACTCCATACGATTCATACGCTTCCCTTGATGAGATCCGAAGAAATGGAAGAAGTGCTGGCAGGGATGGATCGAGCGATTTCGGCAATCGGCGAGGTGGCACTTGCCAGGCCTTCCTTTCCACCCGACCGATGCGTTCGGAAATGGATTGGCACACAAGAGGACTGGAAAAGGGAACGGGAGCAGTTGCGAGCACTGTGGGCCGAGACAGCGAAGGAGTTCGACAGACTGCACGGGATGAGCAGTGAAGTGGCCCGGTTCTCTGCGGATGGAGAACGGCAGAATCACCCGCTTGTGGCATACGGAATTTCGGTTCAAGATGCGCTTGATCGATGGCGAGCGGGAGAAATTCTCTTGCCCGAGATGCTGGAAATCGTGCGCGATGCGGAACAGAGACGGTTTCAGGATTTCCGAACCTGGATTGAGGACCGTCTTACGAGAGCGCTTTTTCGGGGGGAGCAACGAATGGCGGAGTGGGTCGAGGCGTTGGCGGAAAGGGATCTGGGAACTCCCGCGCGACGATGGGGGCATCAAGATTTTGTTCCGCGCATCCGCCGGGAGGGGTATTTGCGGTGGCTGTACCCGCCCGATGCACTGGAGACAGCCTCATTTGCCCTGTTTTTCTGCATTTTCGCGGGGTCCTGGGGATATCTCCGGCGTTTCTGCGCGTTCTTCCTTCAAGGGGTGGATCGTTTGCTGGGAGGATAAAAGCGCACAGGGAAGTTGAAAACGGAGTTGTTCACGTATGGACGAGCGAGTGGAATTATGTCATGATATCGGTACTGTACGGGTCGGGATCTCCGATTCCTTGTGTTGGATCGCATTGGAAAGCGGTAAGGCGACGCGAAACCAGCAGCGCGTTCGTCGGTTGAGATATCGGGGGAATTCGCGGGAGATTCCAGTGAGAATGCGCGGACCCGTCACCAACCTGCGGGCGCGGCTGCCTCGGATGATTGGGCATTCGTGATGGCGCAACCGTCCAGCTTCCTGTATCACTACCGTCATGGATTGAACCTCTTCCAGAGCGGCCACTACGAAGAGGCGCTCTCTGCTTTAAAAAACGCCCTCCTCATGGAACCTAATTTCCCGGATGCTTATGTGGCCATTGCGAAAATTCATGACGAGTTGGGGAACTACGAAGACAGCATTTCTTTGTACAAGAAGCTGGAGCGGATGCTGCCGAACGACCAGGAAATCCCCAAGCGCCTGGCGGCGGCCTACGAGAGATCGGGCGACAAGAAACGCGCTGTCCGGAAGATGCGGCAGGTAGTTCGGACCAATCCCAATGACACACAGGCTCGATGTCAACTTGCCCGTTGGCTGATTGGAGACCGGAAAATGCGGGCAGCGGACTCCCTTCTCCGCAAGGGAATCCGCGTGGTGGGAACCTGCGCTGAGTTCTATCTGCTTATGGGGGAAATCCGGCGCTATCAGAAAAAACTTGAGATGGCGCAGGAATACTATGAGCAATGCCTGGAAATCGACCCGGACCATTCCGGTGCAAAACGCGGGATCAGCCAGGTGATTCGGGCGATGGATGCCGGAGACGCCTCAGTGGCCTCCGACCCGGACTCCGAGGAGACGGAATCCCAGGAGGAACTGGTCGAAGCAGCGCAGCTATTCACGGACGGCAAATACGATGTGGCTATTGTAAAACTCCAGACACTCCGGGAGAAACGAGCGGTCAGACGACAGGCCTCCATTCTTCTGGGCCTGGCTTATGTTCGGAAAAGCCTGTTCAAGCGGGCACGAGATATTTTTTACGATCTGGCCAATACGATGCGCCCGGAGACTCTTGTCCTGTTCAACCTGGGACTGACATGCAATCGGATCGGGGAGTATGAGGTTGCCATCCGGGGGTTGACAGAGGCTCTTGAAGCGGACCCGGAATACTACGAAGCCCTGCTGGAATTGGGATTCGCCTACCAGCGGACTGACGATATCAAAAAAGCCAGAGAAACCTACCTGCGGGCCATTCGCCTGACGGCGAGCGACCCGCGCGCGTACGCGCTGATCGCGCGCCTGGAATACGATTTGAAACACAAGAAGCAGGCGGAACAGATCCTGATGCGCGGACTTCAGATCGACTCTCGATCTCCCGAGCTGCTTCTAACCCAGGGGTATATTCTTCTGAAAGAGAAACAGCCACAACGAGCGGTCGGCCCGCTTCAGCAATGTGTGAAGCTGGCCCCGAATTCTTTTGAGGCCCACAAAAACCTGGGGCATGTCCTTGAACTTTTGGGGAATACTGTCGCGGCAGCCAAGAGTTACCGTGCAGCCTACCAGCTGAATCCCAGCGATGAGGATTGCCGTCTGCGCATCGAGCGGCTGGAAAGCCTGTGAGACAACTGCGGATTGGGGATTGGGGGAGAATTACGAATTAAGAATTAAAAATTAAGAATTGAAGAGAGGAAAGAGACGGAGGATTGGGGATTGCGGGTATTAGGGCAACCACGGGGGGTTGCCCCTACCAGATGATACCCGATGGATTATCTGCTCATAACCGGCTCCAGCAGGGTCAGGGTCTCTACGTGAGGTGTATGGGGGAACATGTCGAAGGCTTTCAGGAAGAACGGGCGATAGCGACCGGCATCGGCAAACCGGGCCAGGTTGTCGGCCAACGCCTTGGGATTGCAGGACAGATAGGCGATACGGCATGGGGGGCAGGCTTCGAGAAAAGCAAATACCTGCTTGCTCAGTCCGGCACGTGGCGGGTCCAGAATGATGACGTCCTTCTCCCGCAGATCGAACGGAGGCCGCTGGAGAAGGGCAACATCCGATTGCAGGACACGCACATTGCCGAGTCCGTTTCGACGGATGAATTCACGTGCTGTCTCGATATTGACCGGCTCTATCTCAATCCCAAGCACCTCCCCCGCCCTGTCGGACAGCGAACCACCAATCAAACCCATGCCACAATACAGATCGAGGACTTTTTCCTGTCCACTGAGGTCGAGCGCATCCGCCAGAGTCTCGTAGATTGCCTCAGCCACGGTCAGATTCGGTTGCATGAAGGTCCGGGAATAAATCGGCACTTCCAATCCCAAGAACCTTTCTGTGATGCAGGGTTGACCGAAAATCCGCTCCGACCGGATCGGCGCGGCGACATCCGCAACTCCGGGCACGTGGCTCCAATATAGTGCTGACAGTTCGGGGCAGGATTGGGTCAGATGTTCCGCCAATGCGGTGATGACTTGCGGGTTTTCCTCTGCGGTCATCACATCCGCAAGGAACTGACGAGCGGTGCAGGTTCCTCGGATCAACAGGTATCGCCAGAATCCGTCGTGGCGGTTTTTGTGATATGCGGGTAATCCCAAATCCCGTGCAAATTCGCGCACTGCCGAGAGAATCCGGGAGAACTCGATCGGGCATAGATGACACTCCTCCAAGTCGATCAAGTCCCAATACCTTCTCATACGGTGCAATCCCAATGCCAATCGGTCATCATGCGCGGAGAATGTGAATTCCATCCGATTCCGGTACTCCCACAGGATCGGGGAAGGATGCACATCCATGCTTTCCAGAAGGTCCGGGGGCACTGCGGGAGCCAGCAATTCCCGCAAGTCACTCTGTTTCCGCTCCAATTGCAGGCGATAGGGGATGTCCTGCGTCCGGCAGCCGCCACAAGTCCCGAAATGCGGGCATCGAGCCTGGCTTCGCTGGATGTCTTCGTTCATTCTTTTGGATCGGTTGATCGTGATGATATTGATGATGAACTGTAAAAAGAATACTATAGTGATGACTGGAGGGAAATCGAAATGATCCGACTCATCCTTCTTCTCGTTTCCACATTCGGTATCCTCTCATCGGCATTTGGGCAAAAAGCAGAGGTCGTAGTCTACACGGCCCTGGACCAGATCTATTCGGAGCCGTTGCTGAAGAAGTTCGAGCAACAGATAGGAATTAAAGTCCTGCCGGTCTATGACACGGAATCGAATAAAACCGTGGGTCTGGTGAATCGGCTGATCGCGGAAAAGGCAAGACCGCAGTGCGACGTGTTCTGGAATAACGAGGTGGCCCGAACACTGGTTCTCAAGGATAAGGGGATTCTTGCGTCGTACGCCTCCCCAACGGCCGAGGGAATTCCGGAGAAGTACCGTGATGCAGAGCATTTCTGGACCGGATTCGCGGCGCGTGGACGGATTCTCATTGTGAATACGGACCTGGTTTCGGAAGCGCACCTGCCGAGTTCGATCTGGGATCTTGCCGATCCGCGCTGGCATGGTCAGACCGCAATCGCCAACCCGCTATTCGGAACAACGGGAACACATATTGCCGCGCTGTTTGCCGTGCTGGGGCCGGAAAAGACCAAGAAGTATTTCCGGGCGATCAAGACAAACAAGACAATCACAGCGCCCAGCAATTCAGCGGTCCGAGACATGGCGGCTCGTGGTGAGATCGCCTTCGGCCTGACCGATACCGATGACGCGAACGGGGCTATTGAGGACGGCAAGCCTGTCAAAATCGTGGTTCCCGACCAGGAAGAGGATGCGATGGGAGTACTGGTGATACCCAATACCGTTGCACTGATCGCCGGAGCACCGCATGAGACAGAAGGTCAGCGACTGATCGACTTCCTGCTCTCAAAAGAGACGGAGGAGTACCTTGCCCAGTGCCGATCCGCGCAGATTCCCCTACGACCCGGTGTTGAAAAACCGGGGAAAGTGCTGGACCTGGAAAAACTGAGGGTCATGGACATCGTATACGCCCAAATTGCGGAGACTCTGCCGGATTCAACGAAATTTGTGCATGACGAATTGCCCGGTTTTCAAAGTCGCTCTAATCAGTAGTCCCATATAGAAGTGGTGTTTTTTGAAATGGCCAAGTTGCATATTGCAACTTGGCTGTTTCTGCAGCATGTTGATATGAATTCTATATTTATATCCATAAATATTTTATTATCAGTATTTTAAATAATAAGTAGCCACTCCAGGTACATTTGGCAAGCATGTTGCTGTTCTTTGTATTGAAATATAAACTCGATGATCCATAAGCGGATTCGGAAGTGGAGAAAGCGGATGAAAGTTGCAATCACAAGCACGGGGACAGATCTCGACAGACCAGTGGATGAGCGGTTCGGTCGTGCCAAGGTCATTCTTGTCGTTGATACCGAGAGTGAGGCGTTTAAGGCGCTCGACAATTCAGTGAATCTGAACGCCGCACAGGGTGCGGGAATCCAAACCGCCCAGAGAATGGCCGATGAAGGGGTGCAGTATGTTCTGACCGGTCATATCGGACCCAAAGCATACCGTGCGTTGAACGCTGCCGGGATTCAGATTCTTACCGGAGCGTTCGGGACGGTTCGAGAGACCCTCGATAGGTTCAAGAAGGGTGAAATGAAAACAACGGATAGGCCCGATGTGCAGGGGCATTGGAGTTGATCGGGAATCTCCAATGATAAAAACTGCTCAGTGTGTCGCAATTGCCTCCGGAAAAGGCGGGACAGGAAAAACCACCGTGACGGTCAATCTCGCCGCAGTTTCGGAAAGCCCCATAACGTTGCTCGATTGCGATGTGGAGGAACCGAATGCGCACCTTTTTCTGAAGGCGCAATGGGAGAAAATCAAGCGATTTACGGTTCCATTTCCGGTTTTCGATCCGCAGAAATGTGACGGTTGTCGAACATGCCAGGAAGCCTGCCGGTTCAATGCCATCGCTGTTTTCGGGACGGAACCGATTCTGTTTCCGGAACTGTGTCATGCATGTGGGGGATGTATTCGGCAATGCCCTACAGGTGCGATCCGCGAAGGGACCCGTGAAATCGGCTCCATCCGATTTGCCACCTGTGAGCACATCTCCTTTGTAGACGGGAATCTGGATATCGGGGAGGCGCGAAGCGCGCCTCTCATCGAGGAAATCCGCAGTCTTCCCACCGAAACGGAATGGATACTGATCGACGCGCCTCCGGGGACCTCGTGTCCGGTGATTGCCTCCGTTCAGGATGTAGATTATGTGGTCCTGGTGACCGAACCGACACCGTTCGGTTTGCACGACCTTACTCTGGCCGTCAAGATGTGTCGGAAAATGAATCTTCCGTGTGGGGTTTTGCTCAACCGGGCCGGACTGGGTAATACCGATATGAAAGCCTATTGCTCAAGAGAAGGGATCTATCTGCTGGGGGAGATCCCGTTTGACCGAAGCATTGCGGAAATCTATTCCCGTGGCGACATTCCGGCCCGCGTTTCCCCACAATACCGGAGCCTTTTCGAAACGCTTTTCATGCGAATCCGCGAGGAGGTTCGTCCATGAAGCAGATCACGGTCATATCCGGCAAAGGCGGGACCGGCAAAACCAGTTTTGTCGCTGCATTCGCCGGTCTGGCTGAGAACGCAGTCCTGGCCGATTGCGATGTGGATGCCGCCGATCTGCATCTCATTTTCAATCCGACCGTCTTGGAAACGCAGGAGTTCATGAGCGGATACCAGGTCCGTTTCGACCCGGAGAAGTGCTCCGCCTGTGGAGAGTGTGTCCCGGTGTGCCGGTTCCGGGCGGTGACCCTGCATGACGATTCTCTCCTGCCCTTATTCGATCCCTTTGCGTGCGAAGGCTGCGGGTGCTGTGTAGATATCTGCCCCACCGGAGCATTGATACTGGAAGACCGGAAATCGGGTGAGATGTATGTTTCCGATACCCGTTTCGGTCCGATGGTCCATGCGCGCCTGGATGTGGGGGAATCCAGCAGCGGTAAACTGGTCTCCATGGTTCGCACGCGAAGCCGGGAGATTGCGGAACAAGAACATCGCGATCTTATTCTGATCGACGGATCGCCGGGTGTGGGGTGTCCGGTCATTGCTTCTTTGAATGGCGTCGATACGGCCCTGATCGTGACAGAGCCGACTGTTTCAGGATTGCACGACCTGCAAAGGGTGACAGAGTTGTGCAGGCATTTTCAGATTCCAACCTCTGTGATTGTCAACAAATTCGATTTAAATGCAGAAATGGCATCCCAAATCGAATCGTATTCCGATGGGCAGGATATGATCTGTCTCGGGAGAATTGCTTTTGATCCGCTCTTTGTGAAGTCCATGGCCGCCTCAAAAACCGTTGTTGAATTTGCGGGCCAGTCAAAAACCGCTGAGCGGCTACAGGCAATCTGGGTAAAATTGGTCTCCGAATTGTGATTGTGGGCTTCCTGCCGGTTGCGGACTATTTGACTCCATGATATATTTCATACAAATCAACGGGGCTAAGCCCCGAAACCTTCACGATCCAAAGGAGAGCGAAGAATGAAAAAACGATTCTGTCTGTGGACAGTCGGGCTGACGATCCTATTGGTTCCGCTGGCGACGGTTGTGCAATCCGCCAGTTCCCCGGAAGAGGCCGGAATCACGCCGGTCACCGGCGACCTGACCCCTTGGCGTGCCTATGGCGCGGATATGGTGAACTGGGAAAATCCCTGGATTATCGCGTTGAAAAACGGCAATATCGTGGCCTTCAAGCTCGCCATGGATATGACGGCTCCCGGATGGCTCGCCGGAAGCGAGTTTCTGATGTTCGGTCCCGATGGAACTCAACTTACTCCCCTGCCGGTCAGTGGCAGCTACGATTCCACAGGGGCACCGATCCCGTTCTGCGATTATCCTTCACTGGGCGGAGCCTGGGGGGCGTTCACCCATGGCGCAGCAGCGGATCGCGTGAATGGGAACGGTTTTGTCGTTCATAACCAGGGCCAATATGCGTCCATTCTGGGATGGGAATATGCTGCTGAGGTCGGTGATGAGGCCTTTTCTCTGGTTCAGCTATTCAACAATGACGGGACGCCCAGGGGAACCAGCATCAACGCCTTCGGCACTTTGACCGCTGAAGAAGGGGGTTACCGGGATATCGGTGCGGTCATTCTCAGCAACGGCGATATCGTAGCCCTCGGTGAGGACCGTCAATCCAGCGATGATGCGAAAGACGCAGCGGGTCTTGTCGGTGGCGAGGCAGCCGTTGCAGTTATCCTTGGGCCGGATGGAACGCAAAAGAAGGCCCCGTTCCTGGTGCATACCGATGCCAACGGCCAATATATCGGGACCGGCAACAGCAGTATTGTTTACCAGAATATCGTGGCGTTTGAGGGCGGATTCATGATCGACCACGGAGCCGGAATGCGCTGGTACAACAACGACGGAACGCCCCGAACTCCGTCCATGCCGGATCACGAATCCCTGGCTGGCGTGGAACTTGTTGAGGGATTTGCTTTCGCTTTCGTTGCCGATTCCGCTGGTCGTGGCGACAGCAGCATGATCGCCAGCAACGGGAAAGACCTGGTTGTGAAGAGCATCAATGTTACATCCGGCGCGGACGCGATCGGCGCGTTGATTTATTACAATGTGGACGGTTCGGTTCGCAACTGGGTGCGGTTTGACGAATCCGATCTGGTGAATTCCTTTGGCCTTGTCGATCGAACTTCTGTCGATATGGACGAAAATGGGAATGTGTTTGTGGTTTGGCAGGATGGCCGGTTCGGCGAAGGTGACGGTGAGCTGCAGATCTTCGGGCGGTTCTTCGATAAAGATGGGAATCCCCATGGTGGCGAGTTCCCGGTGTATCAGAATTACCGGACGGAACCCTCGGTGGTCGACTATGCTCCGTACGGCCAAGTCCCCGCGGGCGATATCCATCAGCCGCGTTGCGCGATCAATTCGCAGGTTGCCGCTGTGATGGACGGAACAACCATCGTACCGGGTGTTCCGGATACGATGAAGCAATTGGCGAAGGCATTCGGTCTGCCGCTGAACGATCCGGTTATTCGGATTTTCGAGAATCCATTTGAGCCGGTAGCAATCCAGGATTGGTCGATTTATTGATTTACGGTAGTTGATGAGCAGGAATTAAGCCCGTTCGCTTTCGGAACTGACGGCCCGGCGAACGGGCTTTTTCTTTGTGATTTCTCATAGATTTGCACGGGTGTAGTGTTTTCAAACGAATGAATGCTTTGTAAATTGGAAAAAAGAGACGATATCGCGCTCGGTGAGCTGTCGGGCGCGATATCTTTGTGTGAATGCCCCCCCTCAATCCCCCCGTGAACGGGGGGAGGCTTTCTCCCTCCCCGTTCACGGGGAGGGCTGGGGTGGGGGTTCTTGTCGGTCTACGGGGAGGGCTGGGGTGGGGTGAAAAGCGGCGGCACGAGCGTTTTGCAGGCAGATAATTCAGGCAATCAGCATGTTTCATTGGCTTTCTCCGCAAACTACCATATCCCGGGAATCCCATGAAAAGGGTCTTCGCATGATCCTGTGGGACGGGATCTTCTCCAATATGATGGGAAGCCTGACGGGTGGTGCGTTCCTGATTGCTTATGCCCTGCTTCTTGGAGCCTCCAACACCGTCGTGGGCCTGATTTCCGCGGTCAGCCCTCTCACCCAGATTCTTCAGATCCCCTCGATTTTCCTGGTGGAGAAGACGCAGCGGCGCAAGGCGCTTTCGGTCACGGCTTCCTTCTGGGGACGGTTGTTCTGGGTGGTGATCATTGCCTTGCCGTTCTTCTCCGCAGGACCCTATCGGCTGCATATCTTTCTGGTGTCACTGTTTGCGTATTTTTCACTGAACACCATCAGCGTCTGCGCGTTCAACTCGTGGATTCGGGACCTGGTTCCCGATGAGGTGATGGGGCGCTTCTGGGCGGACCGGATGTCCTGGGCGATCGGGACGGCGATGGTGGTGGGATTGCTGGCGGCGTTTGGGATTGATTCCTGCAAGGCACGGTATACCGATGATCTGTATGTCTACAGTATGGTCTTTGCGATTGCCCTGTTTTCCGGAATGATCGGCGTGGTCTGCCTGGCCCGGATCCCGGAACCCAAAATGGAGATCATACCCGGACGAAGCCTCACATCCATTTTGATGGAGCCGCTCCGGGATACGAACTATCGAATGCTGTTGTTTTTTCTGGCGGCCTGGCAATTTGCGGCGAATCTCTCTGCACCCTTCTTTGCCGTGTATATGCTTCAGCGGCTGAATCTCAGCATGAGTGTTGTCCTGTTGCTGTCCACCCTCAGCCAGATTGTGAATGTGTTGTTTCTGCGGATCTGGGGGCGTCTGGCAGATGGCTATTCCAACAAGTCAGTCCTGGCGATTTGCGGGCCGATGTTCATGGTGAGCGTGATTCTCTGGCCGTTTACAACGACGCCAGGTTCCGACAAGTTCGCCCTGCTGTTGTTGATTGTGATTCACGTACTGGCCGGAGTTTCCACAGCCGGAGTGACGTTGTGTTCGAGGGGGATCGCGCTGAAGACCGCCCCGCGTGGCCGCGCAACCGCGTACCTGGCTACAAATGCCCTCGTATCCGGGTGCGCAGCCACTGTGGCTCCTCTCCTTGCGGGGATGGCAGCGGACGGACTGGCCACACAGGAATTCAATGTCACCCTCCATTGGATCTCCGATCTCATGACCCATCACGAAATGCAGTGGACTCCCATCCAATTGCGTGGATTGGATTTTCTGTTCGTGTTCTCCTTCATATTTGGACTCTACGCGGTGCGGCGATTGATCCTCATCAGAGAGGTTGGGGAGGTCAAGGAAGATGTGGTCCTGGTCCAGTTGTACACAGAAATCAGGAATGTCATGCGGCATGTTTCCAACATTCCGGGGTTGCGCCACTTCACCTATTTCCCCTATGCTATCCTGAAGGGAATTCGAAAGAACAAGCACCATTGAAACTCCATTTCCCTGGGAGAGTTTCATGAGTCGGAGATCCAGAAAGCGTCACACCCGGAAAAGGCTGGTCGGAAAGGATTTCTTCCCCGGATCGGTCCCCGGCATATTGACGGTCGATTTCGAATCCCCCCGACCGGCAATCCGGGTTCTGGCTTATGGCCCGGATGCCTGGATTGAGGAGGATGTCTCGTCTGTTGGGAGCCTGCCTGAATATCTTCGGAAATGGCCGGTGACCTGGATTCAGGTGACAGGACTGGGCGATGCCCAAATCCTTCAAGAAATCGGTATCCTGTTCAATCTGCACAGGCTGGCCCTGGAGGATGTGGTCAGCAATAACCAGCGCGGCAAATTTGAGCCTTACGAAGATCATCTTTTTCTTGTCGGCCATATCCCCAAAGATGAGGAGCCGTTTGAGACCGAGCAACTGAGCATTTTCATCGGAAAGAACTACGTGCTGACTTTTCAGGAGCGAAGCGGAGATGGGGTGGGAGTGATCCGGGAACGTATCCGGGAAAAACGAGGGCGCATTCGGAACATGGGAGCCGATTACCTGGGATACGCCCTGCTGGACTCTATGATCGACCATTACCTCCCGATTCTGGAGACACTCGATACACGGTTGGAGGAGCTGGAGGATGAGATTTTCGAGCGACCGACCGATGAGGGCAGATCTAAAATTCACGACCTGAAACGTGAACTCCGTACCCTGCGCAAAGCCGTCTGGCCCCTGCCGGACGTTGTGGAGATGCTGATGAAGGACGATTTCCCGTCGCTCACGGAGACCACGCGGGTGTATCTCCGGGATTGTCATGACCACATCGTTCACATCACGGAACTGATTGAGATTTTTGAAGATCAGGCTTCGGATCTGATGGACCTCTATCTTTCCTCGGTGAGTGCCCGGATGAACGATGTGATGAAAGTATTGACGGTGATCGCTACCATTTTCATTCCGCTCACATTTATCGCCGGGATTTACGGAATGAATTTCAATACGGAGATTTCTTCCTGGAACATGCCCGAACTGGACTGGTATTGGGGATATCCATTTGCACTCGGATTGATGGTTGCCGTGGCCGGTATGTTGCTGTTGTTTTTCAAACGCAGGAGGTGGTTGTGATTGTTTTTTTCGGTCTTGACAACTGAACATTTGATCAGTACAATCTGATTGTGGATTGGGGATTTGGGATTGCAGATTGCCCCCCCCTCAATCCCCCCGTGAACGGGGGGAGGAATTTCTGCTCCCTCCCCGTTCACGGGGAGGGTTGGGGTGGGGGTTGTTGGTTGACAGGCCGGGAGACGAGAAAAAACCTGAACCGCGATGTATTCGGAAACCTATGAGGATGTCGATGTGATCTGCCTGTTTCGCAGGCCGACGGAGATCGCCGGGCCGGAGATGAGACCCCTGCGGATGCGTCGGAGAGGAGTCATCGGCGGCGACGGGCAGGCGTTCAAGATCCGTAAAATCACCTGCCATTGGAGCAGTATGCGCGGCAAATTCCGGCAATATCACTATACGGTGCTTACCGAAGCCGAAGATGTGTACGAGCTGGTGCTCGATTCCGGCACGATGCAGTGGAAATTGCGTTGTGAAATGTAAGAAGACGCACAAAGGCAACCCGTGAAAGAGCGATTTGTAAGCCACCTGGATATGGATGCCTTTTTCGCCTCAGTCGAACAGATGAGCAATCCGCATCTGGTCGGCAAACCGGTCATTGTGTCCGGAGATCCCGACGGGAGAAGCGTGGTCTCCACCTGCTCGTACGAAGCCCGTCCGTATGGAGTGCGGTCCGGAATGCCGCTTCGGGAAGCCCTTCGGAAATGTCCGGGCGCGATCCTAGTCCAGGGACACCACGAACAATATATCCACATCTCCGCTGGAATCCTTCAAATTCTCCAGCGGTTCACGCCTTTCGTCGAACCCTTCAGCATTGACGAGGCTTTTTATGAACTATGGGATGTGGATTCCTGGGAAGAGGCCGAACGAATCGCACGAACGATCAAAAAGGAAATCGGGCGGACGTTCCATTTGACCGGCTCCATTGGGATCGCAAAGAACAAATTGCTGGCGAAATTGGCTTCGGACCTGGAAAAGCCCGACGGCCTGACACTGATTCGGGAGACGGATATTGACCCGTTGTTCCAGCGGCTCCCCATCCGCGACCTCTGGGGAGTCGGAGAAAAAGCGGAAGCGGCGATGCACCGGATCGGAGTCAAAACAATTTGGGATTTGAGACAGTTTACGGAACAGAAACTACAGGAGTATTTCGGAGTGGTCGGGACGTATTTTTATCATGCCTGCCGAGGGTGGGATGATACGCCGCTGGTGTATACTTTCCAGGAAGCGGAAATGAAATCCATGGGGAACGAGTATACCCTGTTTCGAGACAGCAGGCGGCGCGAACAACTGCTCGGAATCCTGCGTTTCCTGGCACAGAAAGTGAGCCGACGTCTTCGCAAAGCCAAGCGAAAAGGAAGAACGATCACGGTCAAAATCCGATTCGAACCGTTTCAAACCATCACGCGGGCACATACCCTGCCGATGGAATGCAATTCCGAAGAAATCATCTATCGGGAGGCCCAGGAATTGTTTCTGAAAAACTGGGATGGTATTCGGAAGATACGCCTGTTGGGGGTCAGTGTCTCCCATTTGAGAAAAACAGGAGACTGGGTACAGAGCCATCTCCTGGACGATCCGGAGACCCTCCACAAAGACCGGCTGACTCTCGCGAAGGATCGGATTCAGGACGTTTATGGAGAAAGCATGATAACCTGGGGGTCCATCCTGGCATGGAGAGGAGTGTAATCACTCTCGCGATGGACGTTCATATCGGCACATCCGGTTATTCGTTCAAAGACTGGAAGGGGGTGTTTTATCCAGCGACACTCCCCGACCGGCAGATGCTTTCCCACTACTGCCAATACTTCGATACGCTCGAACTGAACGTGTCGTATTACCGGATTCCCTCGCCGCGAACCATGGAGAATATCGTAAAAACCACCCCCGAAGATTTCCATGTCTGGGTGAAAGCCCACCAGGATATGACCCATCATCGGGGGAAAAATCCCGACATTTTCCCGCAATTCCTGGAGTGTATTCGTCCTCTTCAGGACCAGGGGAAATTCCAGGGAGTGCTGCTTCAGTTCCCTTTCTCGTTCAAGGGGAATCGTGAGAATTCCCTTTATTTGAAACAGCTGCGGGAACAACTGGGGGATCTGAACCTGGCCGTGGAATTCCGGCATGAGAGTTGGATCACGCCGGAAGTGCTGGAGTTCCTGCGCAGTTTGAACATGACCTATTGCATCCCCGATGAGCCGGACCTTCCGGGCCTTGTCCCGCCGGACCCATACGTCACCTCCCACATTGCCTACGTTCGGTTTCACGGACGAAACAAACAGCATTGGTGGCGCGGGGGGGACCGATATAATTACGAATACTCCGAGGAGGAGTTGACCGAGTGGCTTCCGAAAATCGATAACCTCTCCAAAACCGCCCAGATTGTTTTTCTGTTATTCAACAACTGCCACCTGGGGCAGGCGGTTCGGAATGCGCTGTGGATGCAACAGGCTTTGTCCTGACCCCGAAGGGGTCGAATAGGTTTTCAGGGCCACACATCCGAGGTCAGAGCCTTGCGGATCTGGTAGTAATCCCACCGTGAGACGCTCTTGCCCATGGCTCCGGCGGCCTCTTCGATGTTTTTCGGACTCTTCACTCCGACAAGGGCGCAGGTTACCGCCGGATGCGCCAGGGTTGCTGCAATCACTTGCTGTGTCACGGTCATCCCATTCGCCTCTGCAATGGGACGAAGCCGGTTGATGCGACTCACGTTCTTTTTGAACTCTTCCCCCTGAAACATCGGGTGAGTCTTCCGGAGATCGTCAAACGTCTCATCTCCCTGGAATTTGCCTGTCAACAAACCGTATTGAAGAGTAGAAAAGGCCAGGACACCGATCCCCTCCGCCATACAGAACGGAAACAGTTCATCTTCCGCTTCCCGGCACAGAAGGTTATACCTTGGCTGAACGGTGTCCATTCGACCGAAACGCAGGGCAGCGCGGAGTTGCTCGACATTGTAGTTGCTGCACCCGGCGTATCGGATTTTCCCCTGTTGTTTCAGGACTTCAAAAGCCCGCGCGGTTTCTTCGGGATGGGTGAATACCTCAAAAGCATGGGCCTGGTATAAGTCGATAGTTTCTAGACCCAAACGGCGCAACGACTGTTCGCATTCCCAGACCAGATAGTCGTAAGAAAGATCGGGGACTCGCTGATTGTTTCGTTCCGGCAGCCAGTGGTGGCAGGCTTTTGTGGCAACAACAAACTTCTCGCGCGAGATTCCTTTCAGGGCACGACCCAGGATTTCCTCGGCCAGCCCGTCTCCGTAAGCATCGGCGTTATCAAAAAAGTTGATCCCGACATCCAGTGCTTTGTGTACGGCGGCGACCAGATCCTCTTCGGGAACTGTTCCCCAGAAAGTCTGTCCCATCTGCCAGCATCCGAAACAAACCGGGCTGACCATGAGAGCCGTATTGCCGAGTTGAACACGTTCTTTTGCCATAGGATGGATCTCCTTTGAATGCAGATATTACCAATTACGAATTATGAATTACGAATTGAAGAAAAAAAGGGGAGAGGAAAAGGACAAAGGATGAATTGAAGAAGATAAGGACCAAGAGAGAACGGAAGGAGACATCAGCGTTTCCAGAGCCATTGGCCCTGGCGGATTCCCAGATGTTCGCTGGTTCCGAGCCACGCGCCACGAAGTTCGGTATGGTCCTCACCCATTTGCATAACGAATACCCCGTGATAGTCGGACCCTCGCTGTGTGGATTTCCACCGCCCGTGCACCATCCCGCCCCGGACAATCCGTCCCCTGATGACGTACGGCCTGTCGGCAGCGGAAAAGCGGCACCTTCCCCAGATCCACGAACCGATTCTGTACACACGAAGAACATCTGCAAACCGTTCGGGTGTTTCTTCATCCCGGTCGCAGGTCCAGAGAGTTTCCCACCGTCCGGGGATACGCGCTATCGCGCCGTAGGTGACGGGAACCTCCAAAGACTCAACAACCAGGACAACCAATCGCGGAAGAAGTGCGCCACTCAGAAGAAGGACCAGATCCCGCTTCTCCATCGCCATCAGGCACAGAAATCCCAAGACAAGACAGATTAGAAATAACAGAAATGGGAGAATGCGTTTGCGAAACATGGTCTGCGAACCCGACATGAAAAGGATGGCGTCCCCACCGGCGCGGTGTAGCAGAAATCCCTTGCCCTATTCTGTCATTCCGAACGAATGTGAGGAATCTCAGCGGATAGCCGGAGATTTCTCCCTTCGGTCGAAATGACAGGACGGCTGTCATTCCGAACGAACGTGAGGAATCTCAGGTGTCCGAAATCCTGGACAGATAGAGATTGCGAATCCCGACATCCCCTTCCGGCACGTCCGAAGTCACATATACGACTACCTCTTCGGGCAAGGCATTTCGAACATCTATAAAAGATTCCACGAGGACCGCGCAGCATTGTTCGGGAGGCACCGGCTCCATCACGACACGGGTCTTGACTTCGAGTTTGGCGAATTGGGGGATGAGACTGTCCAGGGATCGGAGTTTCTCCCAATTCTCCTGAACCGGGTTGGAGAGGCAATCTACCAAGAGATCCTCTAATCGTCGAATAGCCTGCACGTAGGGTGAGCGTCGTCTGGGCATCGGATTTCAGCGTTTCTCGAGCAGATCCCAAATCCAGGGAAGATAAGAGTGCTGTACGATATTATGCCAGGAATAATGTTTTTCAACTCGAACTCGTCCTTTTTGTCCCATTTCGGCGCGCAGTTGGGGAGAACAAACGAGTTTTTCCAGTTGAAGAGCCATTTCATCGGGACGGTCCGGGGTGAAATGAAAGCCGGTCTCGCCATCGACAACAGATTCCGCCAGTCCGCCGATTCGACCGGCAACGACCGGCAATCCGGACGCCATGCCTTCCACTGCGGTCAGGCCGAACGGCTCAATCCAGCTTGACGGGACCGCGACAATGTCCATCTGACGATACAAATCCGGTAGATTTTCGTAGGCAATCCAATGATGGTTGATCGCCCACGGTTCATAGCCCGGCATATCCATTGCGGCGGTATAGTGGACCTCGACGTTCAGTCCCTTTGATCTCAGCCGACTTACAGCCTGGCGAAGAACCTCCAGCCCCTTGAGTGGATCATTCGCCCTCCCCGGCAGGAAGGTCTTCACGGGACATTCCCCGGAACCATCGGCAATCGAATAAGAATCTCCCGGCTGGAAACGCTCGATATCCACACCACCTCCTATCACGCGCACATTCTTGGCGTAGGGCTTCAGCAGGGAAGCGATGAATCGGTTATAGACCACAGCACAGGCCAATCGTCCCAGATTCTCGCGGAGTCGTCGCCAATAGGCGTGAGTAAAGGCGCGGGACGCGATGACCTCCTGGGAGAAATGAAGAGTCGGGTGTCGTTCCGGCCAATGACCCATAATCTGCAAAGCACGTACCCAGGCCGGAATCCGTCGAAACCAGCACCGTCTGCACTCATCCGGGTCTGCCAGGAATCCCCGGTCGCAAACGCGGTTTTCGTGATAGCGATAATAGTGGAGGTTGGTGCACAGGATTTCATAGGAATAGAAGCGGAGAATGGTTCGCTCCGGCCCCAGGAGATCCATCAAGTGGGCTTTCATGGCATATCCATCTGCAAGAAACACCAGATCCGGTTGGTATTCCCGGATCAAGGCTCCGAACCGGCGTTTGACCGTCGCGAAATTGAAAGTCAGGCGATTGAAGGGGACGAGGGTCAACGGCACGGGCAAGTCGGCGGCGATCTTTCCGCGCGGATAATAGGCCTGGAAATCCGGGACGAACAACCGGACGTCGATCCCCTGCGCCTGAAGCCCTGACATGACATTCAGGGTGTCAATCCAGCAGCCACCGGCAGGGGGCCAGTTGAAAGTCAGGTCGATGAAGGCAATCCTGGGCACGGAACCGATCACGATGGCCTGACCGTCACCAGAGATGCGGCGGGACTGTAAGAAGGTGCATACACAACTCGTCCGGCAACCATGGTAGCCTCCACACGACCTGTGACTTTCCAGCCGCCGAACGGAGTATTGCGTCCTTTGCTGAAAAAGAGATTCGGATCGATCTGGGATTCCCCTGTGGGATTCCACAAGGTGAGATCGGCGATCATGCCGGGTTCCAGTTTCCCGGCGGGGAGTTTGAGGATTTCACAGGGAGCCACGGTCATTCGTCGGATCAGTTCCAGGAGATCCAATCCTTCCTGGGGCAGATAGCTCAACATGAGCGGAAGGGTTGTCTCCAATCCGACAATGCCAAAGGGGGCCAGATCGAACTCCTGGGACTTGTCGCCACGTGTGTGTGGAGCATGATCGCTGGCAATCGCGTCGATGGTTCCATCCCGCAGTCCTTCAAGTAGAGCCTGACAGTCCTCTTCCGTACGAAGTGGAGGATTCATCTTGGCGTTTGTGTTATACCCCTCCACGGCCTTGTCGGTAAGAAGCAGATAGTGCATGGCCGTTTCGGCGGTGATTTTGACTCCGCGTTTTTTATAGGTGCGAATCAGATCCACGGATTCGGCGCAGCTGACATGAGCAATATGAAGACGCGCGCCGGTGCGTTTGGCAAGAAGGATATCACGGGAGACCATGACCGTTTCGGCCTCTGCCGGAATTCCCGGCAGACCGATGAACGTAGAAGTCTGCCCCTCGTTCATCACACCACCCTGGGAGAGATTGTGGTCTTCGCAATGCGAGATGATGGGTACATCGAAGATGGTGGAGTATTCCAGGGCGCGGCGAAACAGCTGCGCATCCATGACACCCTTTCCATCATCCGAAAGAGCCACTGCACCCGCATGGACAATCTCACCGATATCAGAGATCTCTTTTCCTTCCAATCCTTTGCTGACACTGCCGACCGGGTGGACGTGGACACAGCCTTCGCTTTTGGATCGCTCGACAACGAACTCGATGCCGGTTTTGTTGTCGAGAACCGGAATCGTGTTGGCCATGGTCACCACGCGGGTGATCCCGCCGGCAGCGGCGGCGCGTGTGCCGGTGGCAAACGTCTCTTTGGAATCCTGGCCCGGCTGCCGAAGGTGAACGTGCATATCCACCAGGCCGGGGAACAGCCAGAGATTCTGGGCATCGACTTCCTCGGCAGTCTTCGAAGAGACCGACTTCCCGATCTTTTCGATCACCCCGTTTTTGACGAGCACCGACCCGGTTTCATCCTTACCGGAGGCCGGGTCCAAAATGCGCGCGTTTTTAATTAAGAGCACACTATCATCCACCATGGCGATCCTACTCAATCACTCTGAAGAGAATTCAGGATTCGGCTTCCCACAACAGCGAGGAAGCGCCTTCTTCCGTCGAACGTTCCCGTTGGCCGGTTACCAGGAGATACAGAACAGCCATTCGAACGGCGATGCCGTTGGTCACCTGTTCCAGGATAACCGAGGATGGACCGTCGGCCACCTCAGAACTGATTTCCACACCCCGGTTAATCGGCCCCGGATGCATGATGAGCACACCGGATTTGGCATTGGCAAGCCGTTCGGAACTCATCCCGTACAAGCGATTGTATTCCCGGAGGTTCGGAAAGAAATTCGCGGTCATGCGTTCCTTCTGGATACGAAGAAGGTTGACCACATCCGCGCCGTCAATGGCTTTATCGAAGTCGGTATAGACCTCAACGCCGAGGTCCCGGACATATTTCGGAACCAGCGTGGGCGGACCGACCATGCGGACCCTTGCGCCCAGGGTAAGCAGCCCCCACATATTGGACCGGGCCACCCGGCTGTGACGGACATCCCCGGCGATGGTGACGGTCAGTCCCTGGATTTGCCCCTTGTGTTCCCGGATGGTGAACAGGTCCAGAAGGCCCTGAGTGGGATGCTCGTTGATTCCATCGCCCGCGTTGATGATGGAGATGTTGAGGTTCTCCGCCAGGAGATGCGGAGCGCCGGAAGAGGAGTGGCGCATGATGATGATATCCGCACCCATCACGCGGAGAGTATGTGCCGTGTCCAGAAGGCTTTCACCTTTGACAACGCTGCTGGTGGTGGTGGAGATGCTGACCGTATCAGCGCTGAGACGTTTCGCGGCCAGTTCAAAAGAAGTCCGGGTCCGTGTGCTGGGTTCGTAGAACAGGTTGACCACGATCTTGCCGCGCAGGGTCGGGACTTTCTTGACCTTGCGGCTGTGGACTTCTTTCATGGCGCGAGAGGTGTCGAGAATGAGTTCGATGGTTTCGCGTGGGATTCCGCGAAGCCCCAGGAGGTGTTGGTATGGGAATTTTGTCGTCATTCGTTCGACCTATTGATAGAAACATGGGAATATCCGTACAGTCCATAATCTGCAATCCACAATCCACAATCCGCAATCATCTGAGGGTTTCCTTATTCGGTCTGAGAAACCAGAAAGACGCCATCCTCTCCATCCATTTCTGTCAGTCTTACATCAATTCGCTCATCACTGCGCGTGTTGACCTCCCGGCCCACGTAATCGGGTCGAATCGGAAGTTCGCGATGTCCGCGATCGATCAGAACGACCAGTTCCACCCGTTGAGGGCGACCGAGATCGAACAGACCGTTCATCGCGGCGCGAATGGTTCTGCCGGTAAACAGGACATCATCCACCAGGATGATGCGACGCTCATCGACATCGAAGACGACATCGGTGCTCCGCAATTCCCGGATGCTGTCGCTGATCTCGACATCATCGCGATAAAGGCCGATATCGAGTGCGCCGTTGTCCAGCGGGGCGCAGAAGATATCTTCCAGAATGCGTTTCAGCCTGGTTGCAAGGAGATCCCCGCGCGTTTTCAGCCCCACAAGTGCCGGGACGCTCTGATCCGGGGATTTTTCGGCAATTTCGTGAGCGACTCGATGCAGCGTTCGATCAATATCGTCGCGCGACATCACAAGAGTTCTCTTGGCAGTCATTCGGTTTCCAGTCCTCTGATCCAGTCAATCGCGCGCAGGAATCCCTGGGGGGGATCCGCCTGGAAGGTCATCATGTCATTGGAGACGGGATGTGTGAAGCCTACGCTCCTTGCATGGAGAAGAATGCCGGGATACTCGTGCAGAAGGTGAATCCATTGGCCTTTGAGTTGGGAGTTTCGGAAACCGTACATCCGATCTTTCAGGATGGGAAAGCCGATGTGTCGGAGATGGACACGGATCTGGTGGGTCCGTCCCGTATGAGGGTGAACCTCCAGCCAGGAGACATCGGCCCGCGATTTCAGCAGGACCCAGTCCGTGACAGCGGGTTTCCCTTCGGGGCGCACGGCATACCGTTTCGGATTCCTGGGATGACGTCCAATGGCGGCATCCACTGTACCGGAATTGACTTTGGGTACTCCGTGTATCAAAGCCCAATAGGTTTTTTGAACCGTACGGGCTTTGAATTGATCCTGGAGCGCTCGATGGGCACTGTCCTGCTTGGCGACGATGAGGAGACCGGACGTTTCCCTGTCCAGTCGATGGACAATGCCAGGCCGGGTGACTCCGCCGATCACTGAAAGGGAGCCGAAATGGTGTAGAAGCGCATTGACCAGCGTCCCGGAACGAACCGATCCGGTGGGATGGACCACCAATCCCGGTGGTTTGTCAATGACGGCCAGAAAATCGTCTTCGTACAAGATGGTCAGGGGTATGTTTTCCGGTTCCACTTCGGTGGGTTCCGGAGGCGGAATCCGGACGACAACCACATCGCCCGGCTGAACGGAGCTGCTGGGTTTCAGAACAAGGGTCCCATTGACGGTGACCCCGGCATCCCGGAGAAGTGCCTGTGCACGCTGGCGTGAGAGATCAGGGACCTGGGCGCTGATCGCCTGGTCGATGCGTTGCCCCTGGCAGGAATCCGAAACGGCGAAGGTTCGGAATTCCTCCGAAAGCGGGGGGAACTCATCGCACTTTTTTTCCGTGTCCGGCAAGGGATTCTCCTTATTTTGAAATTCCACTCAAGATATAATACTATCCACAAGATCACAATCGAACCGCTGAAGGGAATCTGAGACCATGGGATGGAAGTACACAAAAGAGATTCGACTCGAAAAACCGTCTCAACCGGACCCGAAGAATCAACCTTCGGTTTGGGCGGTTTCGTTTGTGATTCAGACGAAGGAGAATCGGGGCCAGGGGACCCTGGATTCCGGGACTGTGCAGTACGATGTGCAGAAGGGCCGGATTATTTTTTCCGATTTTCACGATCACGATCTGCATAACCAGGTTCGGTTCAGTATCCACAAGGCCGTTGCAACGCTGAAAGCCAAGCAATAGCGCTCCTTAACCGACTCAGCCATCCTGCCTTCCCTCACCCCAACCCTCTCCCGGAGGGAGAGGGAGAAGAGAATACCGACGAAAGTCTCAGGGGTGCATAGCCGTGTGCCCCTACGGTTAATCTCCGTCTCAGTTTGTGTTAAGGTGGTTTTGCCGATAGATTTCTTCGCAGAATGCCATGGATTTGAGGAGAAAATACGTATGAGCCTCGGGAGACAGAGTCTTCTGCAACAATGGTGCGTTCCAGTAAGGACAAATTGGATTCCATCCTGCCGCCTTGCGGTGCTGGTCCTGGCTGCATTGGTCTGTGGACATTGGACGGCGGCGCAGGCGGGGGGATACGGCAGCCAAGCCGTCCTGGTCCTGGAAGGACACGGGGATCAGGTGGACTCAGTGGCCTTCTCGCCGGATGGGCAGACCCTGCTGACCGGAAGCTGGGACAACACGGCCAAGATCTGGAATGCCGCTGACGGCACGGCGATTCACACCTTGTCGGAACCGACCGACTGGATTACCAGCGTTGCATTTTCGCCGGATGGAACCAAGGCGATTACGGGAGGATGGGACAGTTCCGTAATCATCTGGGATACTGCAACGGGCGCGAAAGTGTTGCGAGTCAATCCGCCAACCGGTGGAGTGACCACTGTCGGTTTTTCCCGGGATGGGACACGATTTTTCGCCGGGATCGGTACGACACGCGGTGGCCGGATTTATGATTTTACGACGGGACAGGAACTCGTTCAATTGGCCACAACCAATCGAACGCTGATCCTCGATGCCGCCTATTCGCTGAACGATGCGGAGATTGCCACCAGCGAGGGAAAAGGCGTAGTGGAATTCCGAGATGCGCAGACGGCTGCATTGGTTCGGACACTGAGCGGACACGGCGAGAGTGTCAGCGCAGTGGATTTCCATCCGCTGGACGCCACGCGATTCCTGACAGCAAGTTATGACGGCACGGCGAAAATCTGGGACCTCACGACGGCCCAGACACTCTTCACGCTGTCCGGGCATCAAGGACCCGTCACGGATGCCGTGTTCTCGCCGGACGGAAAGTGGGTTGCGACTGCCGGCCTGGACACTACGGTGGTTTTCTGGAACGCCTCCACGGGCGAAAAAGTGTATGTGTTGGAACCGAAATCCGGTTCCGTGCGCGCGGTGGCGTTCTCTCCGGATGGATTGCGGATCGCAACGGGGCACGGGAATTATACAGCCCAGATTCGCGCCATTCCGTCAGAGATCCAATCGAATTAACCAAAACCAATACCTTGCGGGGTTCCTGAACATGACAAAGAAACTGATGAGTTTGCACATCTCGTTGACGATATTCGGATTGATTACCCTGTCGGGATATGCTCAAGAGGAGCAGCTCCCGATTCGGTCCGGGCCGGAAGCAGTGGGGATTGTCCCGCTGACAGGCGATGTGAACCTCTGGTACGAAAACGGTGGAAACAGCAATTACTGGCGGCCCGACTGCGATATGCTCAGCAATGGTAACGCCATCGTGCTGGGTGGGATGCGGAAGGCTCCCTATGTGAATCACGTGGCGGATTCCGAGAACACGGTGGACCTGGTGGCGATTTTCTCGCCGGAAGGCGAACTGCTGGAACCCGCGCGAACGGCATTCTACACAAACGATGGGCAGCCGTGGTTCAACACAATCTGCACGACCCGCAATGACGACAAGTTTTACGCGCTCGGTGCGGATACGGTGGGCGGTCGATCCGGCGACCAATACGTGGTTCACACGATCTGCAATGCGCATGTCTGGCCGGACGCCTTTCCGGGGTATCCGAAGGATTACACCGGCGACTATCATACGGCGATCCAGGTCATCGGAAACGACGGGACGATCCGCTCGAACCTGACCAGTCCTTATGGTTCCTATTTGAAGGAGAAAGGGCTTCTTCGCGGCGGGATGACTCGTTTCCTGTCGAATGGGAACATCGTCGTTCTGTATGAGGATCGCCAGCGCGGAACCCGGCTGGATTATGTTTATGGCAGGACAAGCGGTGCGCAAACCATCGGTGTTGTGATTCTTGGGCCGGACGGCCGGATTGTGCGTGACATGTTCCCGATTTGCACAACATCGGGAGGCGAGAATCGCTTTGGACTGGCTTCGGGAGACGGATGGTTTGCCTGTCGGTATCGCGACTACAAGACCGGCGGGACGATTGTAGCCTTCGACAATGATGGGAATGAACTGGGGCGGCTGTATCCGGCGATCTCTGTTCCCGAATACCAGGGGGATGGCGGAAACCGGGGAGATCCCAACGACCTGCAAGGTCTCGGCGATTGGCTTTATGTCACCGACCGTGTTCAGGGAACGCAGGGATTCATAACGAAGTATCACATCGGCCCGGAAGGGATAACCGTTGTCAAGACCGTCAATTTCATCGACCACCCGCTCAGTACATTTGAACATAACGCCGATATGGGGGTGGACAGCTCGGGGAATGTGATTGTGATATGGCAGGATCAGTCCTGGGATCGGTTTCAGACTGACCGCTGGGAGGTGCTCGCCCGGATGTTCGATTCCAACCTGGAGCCGACTACGCCATCCTTTGTGTTGTTCGAACTCGGCAACAATGCCGATCTTGACGAAGTCGATCCGGTGCTTGGAGCCGGGCGAACCAAGCAATCCCGCATCGCCATGAACGATCAAATCATCGTCGCGATTGCGGAAACGAACAATGCGCCGTACGGGGACCCGTTGTCGTACGTTTCGAATGAGATGTTTTCCTATACCTTCGTGGCGCGGGTTTTGCGAAATCCGTTCTATGTGCCGGTGGGGAACTGGGAGATTTATTGATTGATTCGTCCTCACCCCCAACCCCCTCTCCAAGTGTGGAGAGGGGGGAAGAGCCTCCCTTCGGCGGGGGCCGGTGATTGGGTGAAGAAACCGTGGTTGCAAATACCGCAGGCCAGGGAGTCAAGATACGCACCCCCCTCTCTGTGTCTGCCCGAACTTTGGGGGAGGAACCTCTCCATTCTGCCTGGGGAAGAAATTTTTCCGCTAATTCCGGGGGAGAATTTCACAGGTATGCTCACCGATTGTGAGAAATCATGATCTGCTTGACTCACAGTTGGAGATTAAAGGAGAAGAACACGATGTCCCATCTTTCGCGAAGAGAATTCCTGAAGACAACCGGCCGTGTTTCATTGGGTGCAGGCATCCTGGGTGCGCCGCACATTTCCCGTGCGGCAAACCGAAAGCCCAATCTCCTGTTTTTATGGACGGATGAGCAACGGGCCGACACGATCGACGTGTATGGCAATGCCACAATTCAGACTCCGAACATGAGCCGCCTGGCACAGGAAAGCATCGTGTTCAAGCGTGCATACATCAGCCAGCCGGTTTGCACACCCTCGCGATCCACGGTGATGACCGGCCTCTGGCCGCACGAGAGCGGCTGCACCACCAACAACATCCCACTACCGGACACCACGCCGTGTCTCCCGGAGATCCTGGGGGATTCCGACTACCGCACGGGCTACTTCGGCAAGTGGCATTTGGGGGATGAGATCTTCGCTCAGCATGGCTTTGAGGAATGGGTCAGCATGGAGGATGGCTACCGACCGTATTATCGCGAATCGCGCGACAAGACCCAAAAGAGTTCCTATTATCATTTTTTAAAAGACCTCGGATACGCGCCGGATACGGACCAGGGCGATTTCAGCCGGGGATTTGCCTCACACCTCAAAATCGAGCACTGCAAACCGAAGTTTCTCGAACTGAGTGCCTGCGATTTTCTCCGTCGGCATAAAAGCGAACCGTTTATCCTCTACGTGAATTTCCTGGAACCGCACATGCCCTTTTTCGGTCCATTGAACGATTTGCACAGCCCGGACGAAATTTCTCTACCGGCCAATTTCGACGATCCTCTCGAAGAAGACGAGCCGCTGGCCTATCGCCTGAAACAGTTACACTACCGGGAACGGGGGTATGGAGATCTGGATTTGAAAACGGAAGCCGGATGGCGACGTCTGATTGCTAATTACTGGGGATTGTGCAGCCAGGTGGACCAGAGCGTGGGCGAAATCCTCAAGACTCTCGAAGCGGAAGGTTTGGCGGATAATACCATCGTGGTCTACACCAGCGACCACGGCGACATGATGGGATCGCATCGGCTCCTGGCAAAAACCGTGATGTATGAAGAGTCTGCGCGAGTCCCCTGGATGATGCGCATCCCACAGTCCGGCTTCAAGTCGCAGGTTATTTCTCAGCCTGTCAGCCATATCGACATGGTCCCGACGTTGCTCGACTTGATGGGCAAACCGATGGAGGACCGATTTACGGGGCACAGCCTTGTTCCTTTGATGAAAGGTGGATTTGCACGAGAGGATCATGTATTCATCGAATGGAATCCATCGAGTGCGAAGGATTCCATGGAGAATCCCTCGGAGTCCTTGAACTGTATTGATCCGGAAAGAAGGACCAGAGCGCTGAAATCGCATACACGAACGGTCATCTCGCCGAGCGGATGGAAACTCTGTCTGAACGATCAGGATTCGGACCAGTTATTCAATCTGAATCTCGATCCCGGCGAGACTCAGAATCTCTATTATACGGGCATGTATAATAAACGCATTGAGGAACTCTCGAAGCGCATTCGTCAATGGCAGAGACGGGTTGGAGACCGGATTGGGGTGTAGGTAAGTGGAAAATGTGATCGTCTCTCTCTCGGAGCACACCTTCGAAGACTGAGGTTGATCGGCAAACGGAAAATGCGACAATACGAGAGTTCGCCGCCAAAAGCCAATCCCGCCAGTTGTATTGGAGGATGAAGAAGATGATGGACCAATGGATTGACGTGAATCCAAGTGTCTGCTCCGGAAAACCAACGATTCGTGGGACACGAATCATGGTGAAGAACATTCTGGGTATGGTTGCGGGGGGCTATACGGTACAACGGATTCTTGAAGCCTATCCCGAACTGACAGAGGAACAGGTGCGAGCGGCCCTGGAATATGCTGCTCAAGTGATTGATGAGGAGCAAATCATTGTGCGCAGCTGAACCTGTTCGGTCGTTCTTTCTGGATCAAAATGTCCCGTATGCCGTTAAGCGGTTCTTGCGTGAGATGCGGGAAGATTGGGATGTTTGGCACGTGAGAGATTTGGGATTGGAGGGGCAACCGGATGATGTGCTTTTTCGGTGGGCGCAAGAGCATAGCGCGGTCATCGTGACCTTTGATGAGGATTTTGCTGATTCTCGTCTTTATGCTCTGGGCACGCATCATGGAGTTATTCGCCTGCGAATCTGGCCCACAACGACCGAAGAAGCCTGTTCGGCATTGCAGAGACTCCTTCAGTCCGTCGGTGACTCCCGCTGGATTGGTGCATTGACCATCATTGATAATCGAAAGATACGGATACGCCAGCCAGGCTAAACGGCAAACCGCTCGCCACAGAGAGACCCGCACCTCTCAATCCGATTTGCCGTACTCCACATAGTATGGAATATGCTTGGTTTCTTTATCGACCGGGTAGCCGAATGTGTCGATGTAATAGAACGGGTCCTCGAAAGTGTCGCCGGTGCGTTCCAGCCATCGTTCGAGATCTTTTTCCAGACGGCTTCGAATTTCGCTATGCCCAGGGGATTCGATGAGGTTGTTCATCTGGTACGGATCTTCCCGGTTGTCAAACAGCATCCAGGAACCCAGTCCATTGCGGACCAGGGAATGCCGGTTTGTGCGAACACAACGCCATTCGGGGAAATTCTTCCCTTCGGAGAATGCCACATAGCAGGCAGTCAGCGCACTGGTCGGGGCGTTCCGCGAATGTCCCGTCCATACCTTCGAAAGATCCTCCCCCTGGACATGCGGGGGAATCTCGGCGCCGCACAGAGACAATAATGTCGGCATAATATCCGGCGTGTTGATGATTGCCTCGCTTTTGATGCCCGCCGGAACATGCCCCGGTTGACGGATCAGGAAGGGCACACAGATGGATTCATCCCAGGGGCGCTGCTTCCGTTGTTGCCCATGCGAGCCGAGCATGTCGCCATGATCGGATGTGAACACCACAAGGGTGTCCTCCGCCAGCCCGCGCTGGTCGATGGCATCGAGTAATCTCCCCATGTTACGGTCCAGTGCCGTGATGTGCGAGCAGTATCCCGCAATGTCTTTGAGAGACGGTTTGGGGCAGTTCGGGCGCGGTTGAATATCCTCAGGACGATAAATCTTGTACTCCTCTGGCATGAGCTCGTACGGATTGTGCGGTGTACCGTAAGAAACAAAGAGACAGAAAGGTCGATCCGGGGGAGCCGCGTCCAGAAACTCCATCGCAATGTCGGTCTGGACATCCGGTTCATAGCCGTTCAGCCAGATCGGTTCGGGGGTATCGCGGTACAGGTAGGCCTTCATGTAATCGTGGGTGCAGTTGGCAACCGCCCAGAAATCGTCGAAACCCTGGCGACGTGGGCCGGGAGGCGTGAACACACCTCGGTTGGTTCCATCCAGGTGCCACTTGCCGATATATCCCATGTGATATCCCTCATCCCGAAGGACAGTGCCGACGGTGGGAATGTTGGTCGGCATTCGGAGATCGTTGAGGAACATCCCCGTGGTCAGCGGATAGCAGCCCGACAGGAGCGCGGCGCGGTATGGAGTGCAGACCGGACATGCCGAGACGGCGTTGACGAACCGGACGCCTTCGCTTGCCATCCGGTCCAGGCGCGGTGTGCGGACAGTGGGATGTCCCGCGCAGCCCATTTCCTGAGCGCGCATCTGGTCGGCAAACACGAAAAGGATATTCGGCTGCCGCCTCCGCGCGGCCTGCGAGCGTCGCAGCCCGGCACAGCCGGAGGCAGCGACAGCGGCGCCCATGGATGCGGTGGTTGTGAGGAAGGTCCTGCGGGATAATTTCTGAATGGTCATGTCTATTGCTCCGAATGCGGTTGGGGCCAATTCGGGCAGGCACGAGACCCCGCCCCTGCAACCTACGATATTTCATCATCCCCCATCCGAATCGATCTGTCAAACAAATCCAAGTCTTTGGGGCGAACAACGGAACCGGTCAATCCTCTTGACCACAACGCATTTCGGGAGCAGCTTACATAAGACAATTCAGGGCATACCCCCGACCATTTCAAGAGTCGACAGAGGAGCGCAATCATGGAAATGAAACGAAGAGATTTTATACAGACCGCTGCAGCCGGAACGGCGGCATTCACGCTCGCCGGAGCCACCCTGCTCCCCAAAGGCGTATCCGCCGCCACCGCAAAACCCGCCTTACTCGGCGGTCCGAAAGTCCGAACCGAGCCGTTCCCATCCTGGCCGATGATCGAAGAGAACGACGAAAAGGCCTGGATGGAGGTTCTCCGGGAACGCGGATGGTGCCGAACCCAGGGGGAACGAGGCGCTCAATTCGAGAAGGCCTACGCGGAAATGATGGGGGCCAAGGAGTGTATCGCAACCGCCAACGGAACCAGCGCATTGTTCTGTTCCCTGAACGGATTGGGAGTCGGCCCCGGCGATGAGGTCATTGTGCCTCCGTATACGTTCGTCGCCACTATCAACGTTGTCCTGCTCCAACATGCGCTTCCCATTTTTGTGGACACCGACCGGGAAACCAGTCAGATCGACGCAAAGAAAATCGAAGAGAAAATCACGGAAAACACGCGGTGCATTATCCCGGTCCACCTCGGCGGCAATGTCGCGGATATGGACACCATTCTGGCCGTCGCCACAAAACACAACATCCCGGTGATCGAGGACGCCTGTCAATCGCATCTCGCCGAATGGAAAGGCAAGAAGGTCGGCACGATGGGGAAAACAGGATGTTTCAGTTTCCAGGTAACGAAGAATCTCTCCGGCGGCGAAGGCGGTGCAGTCCTCAGCGACGACAGCGACCTGATGGATCGATGCTATGCGTTCCACACCAACGGTCGGGCACGCCGCCAGGGCAGCTATCATTTCACCTACGGCATACAAGGCTCCAACCTGCGCATGACAGAATTTCAATCCACTCTTCTGGTCCAGCAGATGACACGGCTGGAAGCCCAAAGTCGGACCCGCACCGAGAACGCCAACTATCTGACAAAGCAACTAAACGAAATTCCGGGAATTACCGTCGCGAAGATGTACGACGGATGCACGCGGAATGCATACCATCTCTTCATGTTCCGTTACGACCCGGAGAAATTCGCGGGATTGCCGCGCAATAAGTTCATGAAGGCACTGGGCGCGGAGGGAATTCCCTGCTCCGGCGGATACAGCCCATTGAATAAGGAGCCATTTCTGGAGAATACCTTCCAAACGCGGGGTTACCAGCGTATCTACTCCGCCGAACAACTCAAGAAATGGGCCGAAGAAAATGAGTGTCCCGAAAACGACAAGCTCTGCCAGGAAGCCGTCTGGTTCTTCCAGACCATGTTGATCACCGGCAAAACGGACATGGATCAGATTGCCGAGGCGATCCGCAAGATCCAGGCAAATGCGGCGGATCTGGCCAAGGCGTGAGAACAGGCCATAGGGAAAAAGAACACGGCGGGATGGCTGTCATCCCGCCGTGTTTGAATAATGACCATCCGGATGTGCAACAACAGGTGGAGTAGTGATTATTCTATTCTTCCAGTAGTTGTTTTTTCAGGCTCTGTGGTAATTTCGCTTCAAGTTCGGGAAACGCCTCGATCAATCTCAAAATATCCGCAAGATCTTTCTGCCGCTTGCTCCTGCGACGAGTTTCATCCATCCAGGCCCAGACCTTTCCCTGTAACAGATCCCCCAATGCGGCAACCCTCATCGTATACCCAAGGATATTCCCTGTTTCAGCGGCTGCAATAAAGCCCTGAAATCGAGGATCGGTCTGAATCTGGATTCGAAGATCGGAGTCGGGACTGCCGATATTGATACTGTGTTCAAAACATTCAACTTTCCATTCGTGTTTCCGTGCCGAGGCTGTAACTGCTTCAATATCATCCACCGCGATCACGATATCGACATCCAGGCTCACTACAGGTTCAACGTAGGCATTAACGGCAAGCCCACCGATAACGCAGTAGCGTGCATCCGTTTCCGAAAGAATGACAAGCAGCTCCTGGAGAATGTCGGATTTACCGTTTGCGAGAGAATTAAGGAATTCTTTACCGGTCATTGTGGTGCTCTTTGTGCTAACCCGTTAGATCCGGGAGTTCCCTCACCCCACCCCGCTTTCCTGTAACACTGTCTTAGCGAGTCAACCCCACCCTACCCTCCCCAATCTTGGGGAGGGCATTCTTCAGATGTTCTCATGAGACTCACCGCAGGTCCTCTTCAAATCCCCGAAGCACTTGTTCCCGGATCTCCTGTGCCGAGGGGAGCGGACCGACGAGTTTTCCGTCCGACAGCATCTCCTGCAGTAACGGTTTCCAGCCTTTCGGGAGTTTTATGGACGAGGGGAAAAGACGTCGCTCGCCGGATGCGGAAACAGCAAGGATTTTCTTGCCGGACCGTTTGCCTCGTTTGGCTACCGGTTCATCCTCGATCTCGACTATATCCAATGAGAAATCGACTACCGGCGAATTGCTGATAAATGTACCGACACCGTATCCATCGACGTACGGATTCAATGGTGGAATCGTCTGGTCGGTGAGACCCCCGCTGACCAGGATTTTGACGTGCTGAAAACCTCTCAGGTCGAGTTCCCAGCGGACCTCTTCAAGTAGCCGTGGGAAATCTCCTCTCCGCGAGGACGGCGTATCGAGACGGATGGCATTGAGACGTTTGCCCATTGCTTCCGCCACACGGAGAGCCTCGAATTTCTCATCGGCAAACGTGTCGATGAGCGCAATGCGGGGGATGTCTTTCGAGACGATCTTATCGAATGCGAGAATCGCCCCCACGGTATCGCCCAGGACCAGCATGAGAGCATGGGGCATGGTTCCGACCGGGGGCATTCCGAGCCGTTCCGCGCTGAGCACCCCGGAAACACCATCGCAGCCGCCGATGAAGGCGCTGCGATCCACAAGCGGGGCAATAGCCGGGTGCATTCGACGTGCGCCAAAGCTGTAGACGGGCCTTCCTTCGGCGACGAGTTTACACCGCGCGGCTCGCGTCGCGATCCCGGTTGCCTGGCACAGCAGTCCCAGAAGAGCCGTCTCATATACGCAGATATCCTGGTAGCGTCCCTCGATCACCATAACCGGCTCTTGTGCATAACAGAGCGATCCTTCGGGAAGAGCGCGGGCCTGAATCGGTTTGTTCAACGCAGCGAGAAGCCCCATGGCTTCCCCAAGCCCTGCAAACACGGCCCATTCCCATCCATCCGGCAGACTGCCGGCTCGGATCTCGCAGACCACGCGTGGATTGGCATCCTCATGCTTCAGAATCTCCATCGTCCGGACAAAATAAGCATCGGTGACGGAACCTTTGAGGATATCCTTCTCGGAAGCGATATGAAACATGGTTTCACCCTCCCTGGGGTTGTAAGACATCGCGGATCTGTTTGAGAGCGAATTCATGTCCCTGTCGGGTCAATCCGGCGGTGCATCCGTCGGGCACTTCAACCCGGATGCCCCGCATGATGGCGTCGACGGCGGTATAGAGAACGCAGATTTCCGTGCAGACGCCGGTCAAGAAGATCCTGCTGACCCGAAGGGTTCGAAGGCGAGGTTCCAGATCGGTCTTGAAGAAGGCGGAATAGTATTTTTTCGGGATAATGACATCGGTGGGCGAGGGGGCCAGTTCGGCGATCACCTCCCCGCCGGGTGTGCCTTTCATGGCGTGTTTCGGCCAGACTCTCAGTTCGGGATCGTCCGGCTCATGAGAGTCGCAGAGATAGAGTACGGGTACGCGCTCATGCCGTGCGCGGTCGATCTGTTTGGCGATGGGCGCGATGATTCGCTGCGATCCGGGAACATGAAGCGGCGCACCTTCCCGAATGAAATCATTCAACATGTCGATCACAAGCAACGCCTTATTGGACATTCTCATCATCCCCGGTTCGGTCGGTCGGTCGAAAGACGCTCAGGTAGGACAAGTATACAAAAGGTGTGTCGCACAATGCTACGAACACCTTCACCAGATACGTGAACAGGATCATGTCAAAGAGATTGTATCCGGCACCTGCGAAAGCCAATATGCTAAAGACGATGGTATCGACCAGCTGCGCAATCAGAGTGGCACCATTGTTTCGGAGCCAGAGAAATCTTGCCCCTGTCCGGTTTCGGATGGCGTGAAACAGGACAATATCGAGATTCTGGGCAATGAGATAGGAAACCATGGATGAAGCCACGATGCGGGGAACAAAACCGAAAAGAACCTTCATCGGACCATGGGCGAAATCGAGGTGGTTGGGATGGTACCAGAGGGCAAACTGGGTGATCGCCAGAAAGAACAGTGAGGTAAAGAATCCGATCATGACGGCGTCATGGGATTTGCGGCGGGATCGGTGCTCGGAGATAAGATCCGTGGCGACAAAGATGTTCGCGTAGAGGATATTCCCGCCGGTGATCTCCAGACCGAACAGGTTGAATTGCTTGATGACAAACAGGTTCATCACGACCGCCATGACCGAGACGAGGGCCACGAGATACGCGTATCCGAGCCGGTTGGCGATCAGGACACAGGTGAAGCAGAAAATCATTTGCAGGAAGAAGACGGTTTCGTTGGACATTGTTCAGCGGATCAACGGCTGCTCACGGAATGGGTCGTCGGGTCGGACTTTCTGCGATGGGCGAAGCGCACCCTGATGGCACAGGAAGCAATCGACCGGTTTCGGCTCCGCGATATCGCCGGGGTACGCCTCCTGGAGCAGGGTCCGATTCAGGCGCACTAATTCCTCTCCGTCGGGATTCTTGTTCAACAGTTGTTCCGTCTCCGGGCTGAGTGTGACACCGGCGAACCGATCCTTGTCGTGAAAGTGCCCACCGCGGGTTACCGTATTCAACTCATCCACCAGTAATTCCTCGAATGGTGTGGGAAGAAGATCGGCTCCATCATAGTCGTTGAGATACTGGATTAGTTCATCGGAAAAGCATCTCCGGAGATACCTGGAAACCGGATCGGTTGCTTCGATGAGTTTTTTCACGAACCTGCCGGGATTTGTCAGGTCAATGGGGCGGATCGGGGTTGCACCAATCGCCTTTTTCAGATTTGGATCATTTTTGATGTATTCGTTCAGGTTCAAAACCATCCGTATCATGCTTCGTGCAGCATTTTTGTGGATTTTCCGGTCCGCATTCGGTTCATCAGTCGAGAAGTCGTCCAGATTGTGACAATAGACACAAGAGACTCCCAGCGATTTCTGAATGGCCTGCATATACACGACCAGGATGAACGGATCGTCATAGAGCAAGACCTGGAGGCTCTTTCCGGCTGTTCCGGTCTTCTTGGCGGGAGCCGGTCCCGCAGGGGGCGAAGTCGGGTTCTCGTCCGCCGCAAGAAAGAGCAGACTGAAAGCTGCAACCGAGATGATAGACCAATGGGGATTGGAGCGCATTCGAAACCTCTTGTCACAGATGCATTAAGGGACTGTATCGTAAGGACTTGCCGCTGTCAAATCCCACGCATTGTCAAGTTCACTCCAGCATGGATTTCCAAAGATCGTCACTTGACGTTGCGGACCCAAGGCGGTAAAAATTGAAGTTCCATGGAAATTTCCCAGGAAGGCGTGACCCTGATTGTCACAGGTTCGTATTACGTCTCTTGGGAATTCAGGAATTATCCTATTTCCCGCTCAGACAGGCCGGTTCCTGAGTCGGATATGCCGATTCCGGGCTGTTCGTCATGCTAACGGATCAACGGGTATCGGCAGAACCAGGAACCAGGCGAGGAATTGGTTCTTCAGAGACTCAAGGAGGAAAATGGTATCGTGATCACGGTGGAAAATTTGACAAAGACCTACGGTCAGGTCCGTGCCCTGGACAAGGTCTCCTTCCAGGTGGAAGAAGGCGAAGTGCTGGGGTTTCTCGGACCCAACGGAGCCGGAAAAACGACGGCGATGCGGATCATTACCGGGTTCATGCCACCCACCAAAGGCCGGGTGACAGTCGGTGGATTGGATGTGGAAAAGGATAACCTGGCCGTTCGTCGGCGGATCGGGTACCTGCCTGAGAACAGCCCGCTGTACTGGGACATGGACGTCCAGGGATACCTCCAGTTCGTTTCCGAGGTTAAAGGAGTCCCGCGTGGGGACCGTGCCCGGAAAGTCGAAGAGGTGATGGAGGAAGTTGCTATTACCGACGTCCAAAATCGAACGGTGGGCAAGCTCTCCAAAGGATACAAGCAGCGCGTGGGATTGGCCCAGGCGTTGCTGAACGATCCGCCCATCCTGATCCTGGACGAACCCACGGTCGGTCTCGATCCCAAGCAGATCATCGAAATCCGCGAGCTGATCAAGGACATGGCGGGCAAGCGGACGATTATCCTTTCCACGCACATCCTGCCGGAAGTGAGCATGATCTGCCAGCGGGTCATTATCATCAATAAGGGGGAAATCGTGGCGGTGGATACGCCGGGCAATCTGACAGAGCGCTTGCAGACCTCCCGCCAGCTGGAAGTGATTGTCCGTGCCCCGCAGAATGAGATGCAGCAGAAGTTGAAAGCCGTGGCGGGTATCAAAGACGTTCAGATCACACACCAGGAAAACGGACTGCTGACCGTGGTGGTCGATTCCGAAAAGGGAAAAGACCTGCGACCCGGCGTGGCACAGACCCTTGTAGCGGCCGGTTGGGAACTCTATGGCCTTCGGGCGATTGAAATGTCGCTTGAAGAGATCTTCATCCAACTCGTGACAGAGGAATAAGGAGGGCAACCATGAGAAATATCTGGGCAATATTCAAGCGAGAAATGCGGGCCTATTTCATCTCCCCCATGGCCTACGCGCTCTATGTGGTTTTTCTCCTTTTATCCGGTTACTTCTTCACAATCGGGATGTCCTGGTATGCAAAAATCAGCGTCAGCGCCATGCAGGACCGACAGTATAGCGGCGGTCTGCCGCCGTTCACGGAAACTGTTTTTCGGGGGATGCTGGGGGACATGTCCATCATCCTGCTCCTGATGGTTCCAGTGTTGACCATGCGGTTGTTTGCCGAAGAGAAGAAGATGGGAACCATGGAATTATTATTGACCTATCCGATTCGGGATATCGAGGTGGTACTGGGCAAGTTTTTCGCTGCGCTGGCGGTGATCGGGCTGATGCTGGTTCTCACGTTCAGTTATCCCTTGCTGGCGCGATATGTTGTCGGGGACCAGGTGGAATATGCGGTGATCATGAGCGGCTACCTGGGATTGTTTTTGCAGATGGCCGCGTTCATCGCGATCGGTATTTTCCTGTCCTCCATGACGGAAAACCAGATCGTCGCCGGTGTGGTCTCATTCGGTGCGTTGCTTCTGGTCTGGGTAGTCGGCTGGGGGGAACAGCTGATCAGTGGCGTTATCGGCAAGATACTCGCACAAGTCTCACTCCTGAATCACTTTGAGGATTTCTCAAAGGGCGTGATCGACACGGGACATGTCGCCTATTATGTCCTGTTCAGCGTATTCTTCCTCTTCATGACCCTGAGAGTCCTCGATTCCAACAAGTGGAGGGGCTGATCCAATGATAAATAAAACGAGTCTTTTCTTAGTCATCGGCATTATTCTGGCGCTGGTCGGACTGTTCGTCTGGGCCATTCGAAGTGTCCTGGACCCCTGGTCCATCACGCCGCTGGCGCTGGGAGCGATTCTGATCCTGATTTATGTTCTCATGAATTTCAACATGCTTGTGGCGAAATTATCGGGGCGAAGTGCAAAAGCGGGATTCAATTCCGCGATTATGGTCCTCATAACGCTGGCGATCATCTGCTTCCTGCAGGTGCTCCTGACCCGCCACAGCGCACGCTTCGACGTCACGCAGTCGGGCAAATACACCCTGGCAGACCAGACCATCCAGGTCCTGAAGAACCTCAAACAGCCGGTTACGATCACCTATCTCTGGAATCCGAACATTGCCGGTGATCGCGGGAAAGCGGAGGATCTATTCAAGGAATTTCGACACTATTCCGACAAGTTGGATTACAGGTTTGTGGACCCATGGAAGGACCCGGCGGACGTGGAACGATTCACGATTGGGAACGAAGTGTCCCTGAACAGTTCCTTTGTCGAATGCGGTACCAAACGGGAGAAAGTCACCGGCGTGGAGGAAGGGAGTTTCACCAACGCCCTGATCAAAGTGACACGAGAACAAGCGAAGAAGGTCTATTTCCTGACAAGACACGGTGAGAAGGACACGGAGGATATGAGCTCCGGAAAGAGCGTCTCGTACTTCAAACAAGCCTTGGAACAGGAAGCGTACGAAACGGAGAACCTGGAGCTGGCGGGACTGACGGAAGTCCCGGAGGATTGTTCCCTCCTGGTGATCGCGGGACCTCAGACCAGCCTGTTCGAAAATGAAGTGGCCGCGATCAAGGATTATCTGAGATACGGTGGAAGCCTGATACTGATGCAGGACCCGCGCACGGTAACCGGTTTGGAATCCCTTCTGCGCGAATCCTATGGGATTTGGATTCGAGACGACATTATTCTGGATAACGACCCGCTCAGCGCGGTATTCGGCCAGACGCAATTGGTTTTGACCATCGGAGCCGCCTCCTACGGTTCACATGCCGCGACAAACGGTATCCGGGATATCATGACGGTGTACCCGCAGGTGAGGTCTCTGCAGAAAGACCCGGCCCTGCCGACGGGCGTCCGCGTTACCGAGCTGGTGAAGAGCAGCAATGATAGTTTCGGGGAAACGGAAATCGACCGCCTGTTCGGTGAGAAGACAGCGGCGAACGATCCCGCGAAAGACCATCAAGGCCCGCTGACCATGGCGATGGCGGTGGATTGGGACGCCGAAGCACGAATCAGCGACGCCACCAAAGAGGAATCCGGCACGGAACCGGATACAACGAGCGAAGAGAAACCGCAGGGCAGGATGATCGTCATCGGCGATTCCGATTGCGCGTCGAATCAGTGCATAGATAGAAACAAGAACTTCATGTTGAATTGCGTGGATTGGCTCTGCCAGGAGGAGGATCTCATCTCGATTCGTCCGAAAGAGGACTCAGGACAGCCGCTCTTTATGAGCAACGTGCAGCAGCGAATCGTGTTCTGGGTTCCGGTGGTGATTCTGCCGTTGCTGGTTCTCCTGATCGGTATCATGATCTATATGATCCGGAGGGCGCGAGGATGAAGAAGAACCTGATTCTGCTCATCATCCTGATTCTGATCGGAGTCTATTATTTCTGGGACACCGAGAGGATCGAGAAGAAAGAAAAGGCGGAAGAAGAGGCGAAGAGAGTTTTTGTTCACACGAATGAGAACATCGGTCAGATCACGATCGATAAGGGAACAGAAACCATCTCCGCCAGGAAAGAGGGAGAGAACTGGCTTCTGACCAGCCCGCTTCAAACCGCCGGAGATAAGACCAGCTGGGACAGTATCGCCCGAACGTTGGGCGATGCGAAAAGTCAACGAACGATCAAAGATGTCACGGCCTCGCTGACACCGTACGGCCTGGATCAGCCCGCCATGAAAGTGACGATCGCCGACGTGGACGGGGCGACGCCGGAGACCATTCTGTTCGGCAAGAAAACTCCCACCGGCTCGGAAACTTACGCAATGCTTTCCAGCGCCACGGACCAGGTTGTCGTCGTCTATAATTACGTGCAGACGTCCGCCGATAAGAGCCTGCTCGATCTGCGGGACAGGACCATTGTCTCAATGGAACCCAACGATGTACAGCGGATTGATGTGCAAGTAGGTCCGACGCAGTACCAGTTGTCGCGCGGAACCGATCCCGAATGGACGCTGACCGCACCGTTCCAGGCGCGGGCCGACAAAACAAAGGTCGATGGGGCAATTAACAAGATCCGAAACGGTCGAGTCATGAAGTTCATCGACGAGAATCCCACGGATCTGGCGCAGTACGGGTTGGTCGAACCGGCCACGCGAGTGGTGTTCTGGGTCGGCCAGCCTGGAACCGAAAGCCAGTGGTCCTCGAAGGCCCTGCTGCTGGGAGTTTCGAGCGAAACCGCCGACCAGGTCTATGCGAAACGGGAAGGCCAGAACAACGTGTTCTCCGTGGAGTCGTCCATTCTGACCGATCTGCCCGAAGATCCCAAGACATTCCGCCTGAACAAGATCACGGATGTAAAATCGTGGGATGTGAATCATCTGGCTATCGTCCAGGCGGGAGAGACAATCTTCGAAGCATCCAAAGAAGAAATCGACTGGACGCTGATCAAACCGATGGAAGGCAAGGCGGAATATAGCGATATCAGCGATGTGGTCCGGGCTATCACCGACCTGGAAGCCTATGATTTTGTGGCCGGTGTCACCGATGAAACCCCGCTGGGATTGGATCAGCCGGAACTGGTATTCACGCTGACCACGGAAGATGGGACGAACTCGATTGCGCTTTCCGCACCCAGGCAGAAGGATTTCGTGGAAGTCCGGTATGGCGTGCGGGAGAAGCCGCGTGAGGTTTACGCCCTCTTGATTGACGACGCTTCCGAAGCGGTCCAGAAGGCCCTGGATGTGAAACCGAAGGAAGAGGAGCCGACACCGAGCGCGGAGGAAGAGAAGAGCGAGAGCTGAGTGGGAAGCTGATGAGATTTCTCCCTTCGGTCGAAATGAAAGGCCTATTGTCATTCCGAACGAATGTGAGGAATCTCGGCAGGGCCTGAGATCGCCACGTCGCGGCCCTTCGCAGACTCCGGGCCGCTCCTCGCGATGGCGCACCGCCAAAGAAAGGTACGGAACAATCTCCGAATCGCGTTATTCGCAACGGAATATCCTGCATAGTATGACGCCGGTTGTTCGGGAGGCCGGACGGATCGCATTGCGTCATTTCCGCAATGTGAAAGCGGAGCAGAAACCGGATCGGTCCCAGGTTTCGGAAGCGGACAGGGAAGTCGAAAGATTCCTGGTGCGTGAAATTCACGACCGATACCCGGAACATGCGATTGTCGGGGAGGAATACGGAGAAAGCGGAACAGGTTCCGTCGATTTCCAGTGGGCCATTGACCCCATCGACGGAACCTCGTCATTTCTGGCGGAAATGCCGATCTGGGCGGTATCGGTAGGTCTTCTTTTTGAGGACCGCCCTGTTCTGGGGATGGTCTACGCGCCGGTGATCGAGGATTTTTACCACGGCTCCGAGGAGACCGGCGCATGGTTGAACGACACACGTATGATGCTGGACCTCCCGAAGCCGATTGGGGAGAACTCACCGCTGCTGGTTTTCTCGAATGCCTGGAAAAAGATGCGATTGCGGTTTCCGGGGAAAGTGTGGTGTCATGGTTCGGCGGCGGTACATCTGGCTATGGTGGCCAAAGGCACGGTCATTGGGGCGGTCTGTGAACCACCGCTGGTGTGGGATATTGCGGCGGCCGCGGTGATCGCCCGGCAGGCAGGGGCAGACACCCGCTTCCTGTCCGGCGGCGCGATGGATACGCGCATGTTCGATGCCGCTCACCGATCTCCGCAGCCGGTTGTGGCGGCACACCCGGCGGTGATTGATGAACTGCTCGCCATGATTGAATGGCTGTGAGGGGGATAGATTACCTCAGATCCTCAACCCGCATTCACATAGCATTCAAGCCATATTCGCTGCCAGGTTCCCGCATCAGGCTGGATTTCATAGACCCGGCATTGGACGGGGATTCCACGGTCCAGGTTCCGGCTGATCGAGTGGACGCCTGTCCGTGGAATATAGCCCAACTTGATCCCATCTTCGGTGAGCACTTCCACGGCGTTCCGGTCAAACGGGTTCTCCGGTTCCCGGCGGAGAACCAGCGCAGAGCCGTTCTTCAGCGCGGGCAATGCG
>JAKPYU010000240.1 GCA_029568995.1 Candidatus Omnitrophota bacterium
TCCTCTGCGATCCGTTTCCCGTCCACAAATAATTCGAATCGATCATCGGCAAGAAGGTAGAGATGGGTGGCTTCCGGATTCTCGATTGTCTTGATTTCACGTTCAGCAATCGGGCGGATCTGCAATGCCCCGCGTTCCGCCGCTTTCGGGCCTTGTTTTGAACTCTCTTTCAGCGCCGTGCGCAAAGCCTGCCCGGCTTCCTCTAATCGCCCAAGTCGCTTGAAGAAAAGGCCTCGCCGCAAGGAACAATAGCCGAATTCATCCGCGAAAGGATTATCGCGCTCATATTGCTCCAATTGTCGGATGGCCAGATCACAATCACCCCGCTGTTGTGTGCGCGCCAGACGTTGATTCAAAGCGATTTGTTTCATATACAAGTGCCCTTCGTCCGGAAGGCGATCCGTCATTTCCGGCAATGCGGGCGGACGAGGACCGGGCAGGGTCTGATACCAGAACGCCACCGAGTAGAAGTCATCCTGCCTGTCGTTTGCATGACCGTGCTCGATGGTGGCTCGCAGGGACTTGTTGAAAGCAACGGGATCGAAAATATGCCATTTGTAGGCCGTTCCCCGGTCCCCGCATTTGGACCCCTCCCACACCGTTACCCCATGATACGGGTAGCAGAACTCGCGGAATCCCCACGCGTCATTAAAATAGTCTTCCGTGCCGGTCCCTGTCATCGTGGGATTCTCCGCTCCGTCGACATAGAACATATCGTCTCCCTCTCCAAACCAGCCATCCGTGTTCATCTGTACGCTGAGTACCGTCCCGACATACAACCCCTTTCCCTCGGTTTCTATCAGAAGGTAGTTTTTCTTGCCGTCCAGGTTGATCCCCTTTGTATCGACCTTCGGATTCGGTGTCGCCTGTCGATACTGTGCGTGAAAATAGAGAATGTCATCCGGCAGGGAATTCATCGTCTGGTAGTCAATGTAATAATAGAACGCTCGACATGGGGAAGTGCCTTCGTGAGTCACAGTGATCTTGGCGGATTTCCTGAACGGCATATACCAGTAACAATTTCGTGCCCGACCATCGGACGACACACAGACGGGGAGACTCTGAAACGGGCGATTCATGCCATGGCCGACACCGAAGAAATCTCCGAGGGGGACCTCCACCGAGGGAACCTTCCGGTCGTCCCAATAGAATCTCAGGACCAGCATCCGGGAATAGTAGGGTTCCGCATCAATCGTATTCCAGATATGGGTAATCGCGCCCGGGCCTTGAAT
>JAKPYU010000256.1 GCA_029568995.1 Candidatus Omnitrophota bacterium
GACGGGCAAGTAACCTTCAAAGAACTCTACAATTATGCCAGAGACCAAGTGCAGAACTATGTGTCGATCCAGGGGGATGATCCGCAAACAGTACAGGGAACCCCGACGAGTTCGACCTACGTCGTCGGGAGTTACTCTGGCGGGGGAGTGAACAACCCGCCGAACACACCATCCAATCCGACACCCTCGAACGGATCGACGGGGCTCAGTCTGACGCAGACGCTCAGTTGGAGCAGTTCGGGAGCGACGCGATACGACGTTTACTTCGGCACATCCGCCTCTCCGGCGAAGGTGAGTTCAAACCAGATTGTCGCTTTGTACAATCCGGGGACGTTGAGCGAAGGGACGACCTATCATTGGAAGATTGTCGCCAAAAATGATTACGGAAGCGCCACCGGTCCGGTCTGGTCTTTTACGACTCAAGGCGGTGGATCGCCGGAAGAGGGCGCGCGCGTGATCCTGCGCTCTCCCACCCCCGAGATCATAGGCAACATCGAATTCGAATACTCCAGCGCTTTCTATGACTACCAAAACACGAACCCGCCACATTGGAAAGCGAATGTCGGAGGGACGCTCACCTTTACCTATTCCGGGAAAACCGCCTTCAATTTTAACGCTTATGGGATTCCCGCCTATGGGTATCCCGCTTATGTCGAAGGGTATGTAAACGATACTTTCATCGGATACGCAGAATTGACACAAAGTTGGGAAACCTGGTATATCGACGAAGAAGACATGTCAACAGGAGAAAATGTCGTCGTTCTGTCCGTTTACAACGGAACCCTGTGGATCGATGAAGCCTGGGTGGACATCGCTGGCGAACCGGTTCAGAATCCTCCTTCCACCCCTTCGAATCCGTCCCCGTCCAACGGCGCCTCGGGGGTAAGCCCGACGCCCACGCTGACTTGGTCCTGTTTGAACGCTACCTCCTATAACGTGTATTTCGGGACTCAAAGTACGCCGCCTTTGGCGCAATCCGGGCTTACGAGCGCGAGCTACACCCCGGCCGGTCCCTTAACTGCCGGAACGACCTACTACTGGAAGGTGGTCGGGACCAACGACTACGGCAGTACGACCGGCCCGGTCTGGTCCTTTATTGTTCAATCCGGCGGCGGAGATGGCATCGACTTCACGGGCCCGACCTATACGGGAAACACGCTGCTTGTCAGCAACGAATCGACGAACGGAAATTCAACTTCCTATACCGGGAGTTTGAGCGCCGCAAGGAACCGACTGAAGAAAGACAAATACGAACGAGACGCCGATCACGAACTGGAAGCCTACCGACTGAACCCGAAACTCCCATACCGGGAAGCCGATCCCTCCCGGTTGGCGCGCCCTGAAACGGCGGGTCCGCAACCGCGCGCGGTGGGAGACACGCGGCAATTCACGGTGTACAACTTCCGAACGAACTCGGACGAGCAGATCACGGCGACCCTTCAGGCGATCGGAACCCGGACGCACGTATGGGCGCAGAACACGACCGACATCAGC
>JAKPYU010000421.1 GCA_029568995.1 Candidatus Omnitrophota bacterium
TGCAGCAGATTGCCGGTCTCGGTCTCCCAGAGTCTTGCCGTGCAGTCATGTCCACCCGCAAGTATGCGAGTCCCGTCCGGCGAAATAGCAACGCAAGAGACCCAGTTTTCGTGGCCTTTGAACGCCCTCACCCTTCTCCCGGTCTCCATATTCCTGAGAGTAACAATCCCATCCATGCCCCCTGTGACAACATGGAGTCCATTCGGGGAGAAAGCCACCCCACCGACCCGACCTTCATGGATCTGGAATCTCCAAAGCGATTCGCCGGTCTCCACATTCCAGAGTCTCGCAATTCCCTCCTCGTACCCAACCAGCAGTTTTTTGGCGTCGGCTGACAAGGCAACCGATCCCACAGGACCGTCGCCTTCTTCGAACCTCGCCAATTCGGAACCCGTCTCAATATCCCAAATGGCCACCACATGGTTTTCGCCCAACATGGCGGCTTTCGTGCCATCGGCTGAGAGCGACAGACAGCCATACCAATACCCATACTCCCCGCATGACCGGATCACTTTTCCCGTTTCGATATCCCACAGTTTCGCCGAATGGTCGGGATATTCGCTTGCCGCAAGAAGATGTTTTCCATCCGGCAGGAAGGCCATCGCCTTGACCGCCCCTTTGTGTCCCTGAAGGGCACGAACCAGTTCACCTGTTCCCGCATCCCAGAGAAAAACCCCCACCGGGCCGCCTGTCGCGATATAGCGACCATCGGGGGAATAGGCGGCGGTCTCCAATCGCCCCATACCAAGGATGATCTCGCCGGATGCGCCGTGCAGAGGGAACTGAACCTCTGCCCTGCTCTCCAGGACTACGCCGACGACCAAAGGAAGAATCCAGGAAATATAACGTGGGTTCCCCATCATGCCACCTCCTGAGACTGTATCTTGTGCCGCTGTCTATAACGAATCCGGGAGCCAGGAAGTCTTGCCTCCGGAGTTAAGATCGGGGGCGGGATGCCCCCGCGCCTAACCGTTATTGCGAGCGAAGCGTGGCAATCCGGCTGTTCGAACGTGCAAGATTGAGATCGCCACGTCGAGGAGTCTTGTGCTATCCGGTCAACCCCCACCTGACCTCCCCCGATCTTCGGGGGAGGAACCTCTCCCCCAAAGTTTGGGGGAGACACAGAGGGGGTTGTGCGTATCTTCACTCCTTCGCCCATCGCGCGAGACACGGTGCTTTCTTGATCCCAA
>JAKPYU010000426.1 GCA_029568995.1 Candidatus Omnitrophota bacterium
CAATTTGTCATACAGGCAAGCGGAAACATTAACCGGTGTCTCAAAATCGAAAATACATGAACTAATTCAGGAGGCTAAGGCAAATCCGGAACTAATCCTGTTTAGAGATAACAAAGCGGAGATATTAGAGGGGATACAAGCAAAGCTAATAAACCTCGCGGACGACGACCTCCTAAAAACCATGTTAAGCAAGCGAGGGTTCACGGATGCGGCCATACTGGAGGACAAGATCCGACTCATTCGGGGGCAGGCAACGAGCATATCCGCAGTAGATATCCGCCAGTTGATCGCATCTGTTTCTGTTGATAACCCTGTGGATAACAACGAACCTAATGATATTGTATAGTTATAAGGATAATTAGTTTACATAATTAGAAATTATACGACAAACAAGCAAAAGTGTTGCAATTATGACACAGGTTCATAGGGAAACGGGAGAGCTGGCCATGGGAAGCCGGAGCGCACCCAGGGGAGGGCAACGACCCCGCGACCATGTTTATATTTCCCTCTTTCCATACGAAATTACAAAAGGGGTTATATGAGTGAGATTAAGACGCCTCCTGCGACGGACGCATATCGTGATGGTTGGGAGCGGGTATTTGGTGACAGTGGGGAGGCTCCTGTTCGCGCGTTGGAGATAGGGTTTGAGGGTGCGCCGGAGTGATTAGGGGATGGGATAGGGCGGTTTCCGAGGGGGTTAGAGGGGCCGTTGGGTTTTGTGTTGCCTTCTGTGGTGATGGGGGGTCATGGCGGACGATGAGGCGCTCAGGGCGCAGATAAACGCGGTATTTGCGGAGAATCGGATTTTCGCTTTCAATCAAAGGCGGAATCCCGATTACCCGGAGATGCGGGAGGCGAATCCGCCGCAGAGGAAGTTGTTGGAGGCTTGGAGGAATCCTGCTTACAAGGTATTCACTTACAGCGGCGGGAATCGGATCGGGAAGACGACGGTAGGGGCGATCATAGCGATCAGCACGGTGTTGGGGGAATGGCCGTGGAGCGGGGAGAAGTTGACGTTTCCCCACAAGGAGCCCCGGAAGGTGCGGTATGTAGGGCAGGCATGGGAGAGCCACATCAAGGCGGTGGTTGAGCCTGCGTTGGATTTCTGGTGGCCGAAGAGCGTCAAGGTAGAGACGAAGAAGAACAATCAGGGGGTGGATTACTTTTGGAATGCCGGGCGCAAGGGCAGCGTCGAGATCATGTCGAACGTGCAGGACAGCTCGGTATTTGAAGGGTGGTCGGGTGATCTTGTCGTTTATGACGAGCCGCCGAAGCGGGATGTTCGGGTTGCGGCGGCCAGGGGGTTAATTGACAGGCAGGGCAGGGAATTGTTCTGCATGACGCTTCTGAAGGAGGCGTGGATACACCGGGAGGTTATCAAGGCCACATTGCCGGATGGTTCGCCGGACATGAGTGTTTACAACATTTCCGGGGATATTTACTCAAACGTCGGATATGGGATTACCGCTGAGGGGGTTGAGCAGTTCAGGAAGACCTTGACGGAGGACGAGATACAGAGCCGGTTATTCGGGAAGCCGTCATACATGAGTTCCCTGGTATTCCCGAAGTTCAATCGGCAGATGCACGTCAAGGAGAGGTTCAAGATTCCGCTGGATGCGTTGGTGGATATACAGATTGACTTTCATCCGTCGAAGAAGTGGGCGGTGGTGTTTCTTGCCACATTGAAAAGCGGGTTCAAATATGTCTGTGACGAGATATGGGACAGAGGGAACCCTAAATACATTGCGGAAGAGATATTGAGGCGGATCAGGAATCGCAATTACGAGAGGGTGAACAGCATCGGCATTGACCCGCTGGCGAAGGGCGGGGAGGGGAACGACATCGACGTTTACTCCATCATGGCGGAGGCGTTGGCAAGCCGGAATTACAGTTTGGAAACGGCAAGCAAGGACAAGGACAACGGGATTGCGATAGTCAACGATCTGCTTCTAACGGAAAACGAGATGCCGGGAATCTTCTTTTTCAAGGATTGCGTGAAGACCATCGAGCAGGTGGAAAATCTCATGTATGACCCGGAGACCTTCAAGGCGCAGAAGACCGACGACGACTTTACGGAATGCCTGTATCGCTTGGCCTTGAAGAATACGCAATGGTATCCCGAAGTGCAATACAGCAACAAGGACCGAAAGCCGGTGATGCTGTGACGCAAGCCTTAGAGGATGCAAAGAAGGAACGGGAGCAGAAGCTGTTGAGGCTGGCGGCTACGTTGAAAAAGTGCGTTGTCAACCAATGGTACGGGAAAATCACGGTTTCCTTTGAGGGCGGGAACATCACGCACGTCAAACAGGAAGTGGTGGACAAATGGTAGAGCAGGCGGACGGATTTGCGGCGCGGGATGAAGAGGCGGAAAAGAAGGTCAAGCTGACCGACGATGAGATTTTAGAGAAGCTCAATCCCGACATCGACCAGGCGCAGAGCATTCAGGATGATTTAGGTTCTCAGCGGGAGAATTATTATAAGATTCTCCGCGCCAATTCCTACGGCAACGAACGGGAGGGTTGGAGCCAGACGGTTAGCCCCGTGGTATGGACGAATCACCAATCCTCCCTTGCATCCTTGACGGAAATCTTCTCCGACGAGTTCTTCACGCTGAAATCCGACGTGCCGGAAAGGGCGTTGAAATTTGAAAAGCTGATTCGCTACCAGATGTTCCGCAAGCAGGACGGCTACCGGAAGATATTCGACTTCCTCTACAACGCCGGATATTGCCATTACGCCGTCTTCAAGTGCTTCTACAAGGAAGACTACAACATCGTGCCGGAGGAATACGAAAGGCTGTCCGCCGATGAGATGATGGCGTTGATGCAGCAGCCGAACCGGACGGTGACGAAATACACCGAGGCGACGATGGAGCCGGAAAAGCCTGCGGACCCCATGCTTCCCGCCCCGGCCCCGGAAACGTATTACGAGAATGTCAAGATTGCCCGGAAGGACATCATCTATGCGGGCCCGTATTTTGAGGTTGTGCCGCCGTGGGAGTTCTTTTATTCCCCGGATTGCAAGATCGGGGACTGGGGCGCGATAGAGGGGCGGATGGTCTATCACCAGTTCAAATGCACGTTGAACGACATCCGCAAAAAGGAAAGGGCGGGGATATACAGGTCAGGGACGTTTGAGGCGTGCAAGGAAATCGAGGACGACACGGACGAGCCTTCGGACCAGCAGGCGGTGGAGTTCGACGCGGACGACATTGCGGATCAGTCCACACAAAGCGGCAGGCCGAAGACGGACAAGGCCGACGTGGATTTGTCCCGTGAGCTCGTCGGGAAAGAGTGTTATTGCAAGCTGGATATCGATCAGGACGGGTTGCTGGAGCCATGCATTGTTGTCATCATCGGGGATGATGTCATTGCGCAGGTGGAGGAGAACCCGTATCAGCGGCCCGTGTTTAGGATAGGCGGGATGCTGCCGGAGCCTCACAAGGTTCATGGGATCGCGCCCCCGGCCATCCTCGACAACGACCAGAAAATCACAACCAACCTGACCCGCTTCGTGCAGGACATGGCGGCGCAAATCTGCTACCGGAATCCCATCACCAACGACGCCCGGATGCAGCAGATGTTGCAGATTCGGAAACCCTTTGACGTGATCTTGGGCGACCCGACGAAGATCGGGGAAGTTCCGGTGCAGAAGGCCGACCCGTTCATCCTGAAAGCGTTGGAGATGCAGAAGGGGGATCGGGAAGAGGCAACCGGGTCGAGCCGCTACAATCAGGGAACCGATTCTGAGAGCCTCAATAAAACTGCGACCGGGATCACGCTCATTTCGCAGAACGCCGCAAAGCGGATGAGGATGTCCGCAAAACTTATCGGGAACGGGCCTATTACCGGCCTTATCCGTGATTTTATTTTCATCAACCAGAAATGGCGAAGCGAAGACCCGATACGGATATTGGGAACGGATATTGAGGTAAACCCGCAAGACCTTGACGGCGAGTATGACATCGAAATCGACATCGGCGTAAGCGCGGGCGAGAAGCAGCAGATTGCTCAGCATCTGGATATGCTGGTTCAGTTTGCAACGCAGGCGGGGCTTCAAATGGGGATCATGGAGCCGATGCACATCATCAAAATCCAGAAGAAGAAATACCAGATGCTGAACATTGCCGTTGACGATTTAATGATAAGCGAGCAGCAGTTTATGATGCGCCAGCAGATGCAGCAGCAACAGCAAATGATGCAACAGCAACAGGCAATGGCGCAGCTACCGCCGGCGGGGATGCCGCCGGGAGGACCACCGCAGCAGGGACCTCCACAGGGAGGACCACCGCCGGGGATGCCCCCGCCGCCCATGCCGCCACCGGGCAGGGGAGGACCGCCAATGCCGCCGCCACAAGGAGGACCGCCGAATGCCATGCGGAGGTAAGAAGAAAAAGAAAAAGAAGAAGGGGAGATAATAGCAAATAAATGGAAGACAAGACGCGGGAACAGTTCGAAAACTCTGTCCGGCGCGGGATCGAGGCGCAGCATTTCCTCCAGTTCATCGAAC
>JAKPYU010000480.1 GCA_029568995.1 Candidatus Omnitrophota bacterium
TGGCAGGGAGTCAAAATGGTCCTGGGGGCTTTCCGATTCTGGTCTCTCGCCGGATGGTTCTTTTTCGATTTCGGGATCTTTTTCAGTTTCGCGGGATTGTGGGGTGGGCCGTACCTGATGCACATTTACGGCTTGAGTAAACCGGAAGCAGGCAACATTCTGAGCATGGCCCCGCTGGCGATAGTCATCGGCAGCCCCATTCACAGCCTGCTCTCCGATCACCTGTTTCGCTCCCGAAAGAAAACACTGGTGGGGTCGGCCCTCGCTATGGTGCTTCTCACTGTGCCGTTGGCGTTCTTTCCGGCAGATCTGAATGTGCCGTTGCTCTATGCCTGGTGTTTTCTGTTCGGATTCTTCGGCAGCGCCGCTGTAACGGTCGGATTTGCCTCCATCAAGGAGCAATTCCCCGTTGAGATCGCGGGAACAGCGGTGGGATTGGTGAATCTGATGCCTTTCCTGGGGGCGGCCATCATGCAGCCTGTGCTGGGATTGATCCTGGAGAGCCACGGTAAAACCGAGGCCGGATTCCCGCCGGAAGCCTATCAGAAGGCCTTTTTCCTGTATTTTATTACGGCTCTCATCGCGTTTCTTTCCGCATGCTGTATCCGGGAGACCATTCGTTCGGGAAAGGCCGCTTCCGCTTGACAAGAAATCGGCGTGGAAAGTGTGCTTATTGATACTTGTGGTTGGAAAAGAATTCTCTCTCGATCTGGCGTTGACCTTCACTGAATCCTGACACATCATACATATTCGACTTGTGTGGCTTCCATACCACGGACCGAAGGAAGCGAGCGGCAACGATGAAATTCAGTGAATTGATTCAGACTCCCGATGTGACGCTCAACCAACCGGAGCAGGTGGCGATGATTGTCACGGCGTTCAATCAGGTTTCCGTCGTGTTCAACGTCGGAGCCGACCAGGAGGTACAGCATAAGCTGCAAAAGCCTTATCCGATCGGCGACAATGATCTCATCTACGAATCCCTGAAACGATTCTTCAAAATGAACACGGATTTCATGGTGATCCAGGGGATTCCGTACCAGGATCTCCCTGAGACCGCCGTGCAAGAGGGTGTCACGCTCGGCGTCTATTTTCTGTCCAACGAGGTGCGTATGGGGGGATATGGCAGGATCCTCAGCCGCACAACAAGGAAATTGGTGAATAAGGGGGAAATCCTGATCGACAAAGACGCCTTGCTCGTTTCGTTTCCCACTGAACTGAAGACGATCAATCGGCGCAGACGGTATCGCGTGCCTCTCCGGGTCGAGGAACATTATTGCGAGATCGGCGGATTCCCGTCGGACCGCCATAGTCCGATTCCCCGATATACGGTCCGCAATCTGTCGCCGTATGGCGCTTCCATTGTCATCCCGCAATTGCCCCCGGATATCACGCTGAAAGAAAACGATCTCCTGCTGGTTCGGATCAGCCTGTTCACACCGCAGAAGGGATACCATCCCAAACGCACCGTGGTAGTCAGCCAGCAGGAAATCACCGCAGGCAGTGTTCAGGAGGAACTGTACGTCCTCAAGTGCAAAGTGCTTGATGTGCAGCAACCCAATGAGAGAACGCTCGTTCTGGGGCTTCATTTCCTCGGAATCGCAATAGAGGCCGTCACAACGGATCCCAAGAAGTTCTCCGCGCTGAAATATGACCCCATCGACGGGACAACGGGAATCGAACGAATGATTCCATGGCTCAATCGCATCCAGCAGGCGCGTCGCGCCGAGGAGAAAGACTTGCTGCGATAAGCAGCGGAAAAGGAGGCTCCTCCTTCGCGGTGCAGCAATCGGCGGTATAATTTCGTTGAACCATTCCAAGTGCGGGGATTGAGAATTGCCGAGACCCGAAAACCCTCCAGGTTCCGTCATCGACGGTCCGCCGAACCTTCCAGTGCCGCTGGACCCCGTCGCACGTTTCGTGTTCGACGAATCCTCGGATGCCATTCTCTGCATTGATCTGCAGGATCGGATCATCTACTGGAATCGGGGGGCGGAAGAACTCTTCGGATACACGGAAGAAGAAGTCCTCGGCCACAATTTCTCACTCCTGGTTCCAGGACCCGTCGAGCGGGAAGAACTGAAAGAAATCGCGACCCGAACAAAATTGGGCTTGGTGCGCCGATACGAAACGCAGCGGATCACCAAGGACGGGCGACGCCTGACCATCCACCTGACCCGCACCATCCTCCGTGGCCCGGATGGAAATCCCATTGGCTTTGCGGCCCTGGTCCGCGACGTCACACCGATCAAGGAACTCACCGCGCAGGTCGCCAAAATGGAACGCCTGAGCGCCATGACGAAAATCACCGCCAGCGTCGCGCATGAAATCCGAACTCCCTTGAGCGTACTCAGCCTTGCATCGGATATGCTGCACGATTCCAGCAAGAGAATCCTCGCCACGCCCGACAGCGATACGATCCGGCAAGAGGCTTCCAAGATCCGCACCCTCGCGGAAGACACTCGGAAAGAAATCATCCGGTTGAACGAGATCGTCGATCACTACTTGTTTCTGGCGCGGATTCGCGTTCCACAGCGAACCCGACTGGATCTGAATGCTTTCATGATGGAGATCGCCTCGGACTTGCGCCGGAAAATCAGAGGCAGGCCGATCGAATTCCTGTACAGCCCCTCTCTGTCGTCCTGTTCCGTGAATCTGGATACGGCCCAGATTCGACACCTCTTCTACAACCTTCTGTCCAATGCCTTGGATGCCATGCCCGCCGGGGGGACGATCACGCTGGAAACGCAATACCGCGAGGGACAAGTCGAAATTCGTTTCTCCGACACCGGAACCGGAATCGCCCCGGAACGCACGGAGATTATCTTTGAGCCATTCGAAACCTCAAAACCCACCGGCTCCGGCCTGGGATTGTATATTGTCAGAGAAGTCGTTCTGGCCCACGGAGGCCAGGTCCGAATGGAGAGTACCCCTGGCCAGGGAACCACGGTCATCGTTGTGTTTCCTGCAAGCGGTTTTCACAGAACGGAAGCGCGCTCTTCAGGGGAAAGTCACGTAGGATCGGAAGGCAATGGCTGAACGCTGCATCTTGATTGTCGACGATGATGAAACAATGGTCTCAACCCTCGCGCGGGTCGTATCCCAGGACGGACATCGCGCCGTCACCGCACTGTCGGGACATGAAGGGCTTCGCAAAGTGGCGGATTGCGCCCCCGATCTGGTGATTACCGATCTGGTCATGCCCGGGATGGATGGAATCTCGTTCGTAAGAAGTCTGAAGGCAATCGATCCGGCCCTGCCGGTGATTATGATCACAGGACACGGGTCCATTGACAGCGCCGTCGAGGCCATGCGGGAAGGCGCTTTTCATTACCTGACAAAACCGATCAGCATGAGAGACCTTCTTCTCTATGTCTCCAAGGCGCTGGAAAGCCGGGAGGCACTCGCGGAGAACCGCTACTTGCGAGAACAGCTGGAGAAACGATATCGGCACGAAACGATCATCGGTCGGAGCCGAGCCATGCGGGAGGTGATGGACCATGTCGAGCAGGTCGCTCCCAGTACAGCAACCGTCCTGATCACCGGGGACACGGGAACAGGCAAGGAAGTGGTCGCCGAGGCCATCCATTTTCTCAGCCCCCGAACCGGAAGACCCCTGGTAAAAGTGAACTGCGGAGCACTGCCGGATACACTGGTGGAATCGGAACTGTTCGGCCACGTGCGGGGAGCCTTCACAGGCGCACATCGCGACCGGCAGGGACGTTTCGAGGCGGCGGACACCGGGACCATCTTTCTGGATGAAATCGGGGCGATGACTCCCGCAGCCCAGGTTCGACTGCTTCGGGTGCTTCAGGAGGGGGAATTCGAGCGGGTCGGCGGTACCTCTTCCATCAAGGTCAATGTCCGTGTGGTCGCCGCCACCAATCAACCGCTTGAAAAAGCCGTGGAAGAACGCACATTCCGCGAGGATCTCTATTATCGAATCAAGGTCTTTCATATCCATCTGCCCACCTTGCAGGAACGGCACGAGGATATCACGCTGCTGGCGCACCATTTCATGAACAAGTACGCCGAACGCAACAAAAAACGCCTCGTCGGGTTCGGAGAGAAATCGATGCAGATTCTCGAATCCCATTCCTGGCCCGGAAATGTGCGCGAACTGGAAAACGCCATTGAATATGCCGTGGTGGTGGCACGGGGGGATCGCATCACCGCCTTGGATCTCCCGCGCGATTTACGACCCAGCCGGGAACCGGATGACCGGATCGTTTTACCGGTCGGCATCTCCGCCGCCGAGGCCGAGGGGATTCTGATTCGCCGCACGCTGGATCTGACACGGGGAGACAAAGACTCCACCGCCGCCATGCTCGGTTTCAGCCTCCGCACCCTCTATCGAAAAATCAAGGAACACGGCATCCCGCTGGACCGGGGAGATAAAAGCTATATCGCTCCTCCCCTGCCCGACAATCCCCAACCACCGGATGTGCTCTAACACCCGCTTCTGAAGACGGAACAAGTCTTTTGCTTATGGGCGTCTCTGCTATACTAAAAGTTTGTTGTTTAACAAAGGCAGGCATGAAAACTGTGAGTTTGAATCTGATTGTACTCGCCAAACAGGTGCCGGATACGAAAAATGTAACCGGCGAAACCATGAAAGAGGACGGCACGGTCAATCGGCAGGCCCTTCCGGCGATTTTTAACCCGGATGACCTGTGCGCTCTGGAACTGGCCCTCACCGTCCGGGACCTTTACGGGGGCACGGTCACCATCATGAGCATGGGGCCACCCCGCGCCGTGGAGATCCTTCGGGATGCCCTGTGTCGCGGAGCCGACCGGGCCATTCTCCTCAGCGATAAACTGTTCGCCGCCGCCGATACGCTGGCAACCTCGTATACGATCTCCAAGGCCATCGCAAAACTGGGCATGCCGGATATCGTCTTCTGTGGACGGCAGGCCATTGACGGCGATACCGCCCAAGTCGGCCCCCAGCTGGCGGAAAAACTCCACGTTCCCCAGGCCACGTACGTGAAAGAAGTACGCCTGGAAGACGGACATTTGCGGGTCACGAAGGATGTCGAGAACGGCTACGAAATTCTTCGGATTCCCATGCCCGCGCTCTTGACCGTCACCGCGGGTATTCAACCCCGGCCACCGGCGGTGAAACGTCTTCTGAAATACAAACGTCTGAAAACGATCTTCGACTTGCAGTCGGAGTTGAAACAGAAATACCCCGAAATGTCCAAAGAAGAATTGGAAAGAAAAACTGAGGAAGAGGCCCGTGCGTTCGCCGAACGCGACCTGCTCATCCCCGTATGGACGGCGGAGGACATCGGTGCCAACTCGGAACGAATCGGTCTCAAAGGCTCCCCGACTCGTGTCAAAAAGGTGGAAGGCGTGATCCTGCGCGGTGGAGAAAGCAAACTGATTCCGGCAACCGAGGCCGGGATTGCCTCCCTGGTTCAGGAACTGAAAGCCGGTCATATCCTCAGCTGAGTTTGAAAAAATCATGGCAGAAAACGAAGTCTGGATTTTTGCGGAACAGGAAGACGGTGTTCTGAACAGCGTGGCGCTGGAGCTGACCGGTAAAGCGCGTCAACTCGCGAATGAACTCGGTGCGAAAGTCGGCGCGCTCCTGCTCGGTCACCATTGTGAGGCACTCGCGAAAGAGTTAGCCGCCCAGGGCGCGGATTCCATCTACCTCGCGGATCATCCGGCGCTCCGGTATTACCGAACATTACCTTACGCAAGAGTAATTTGCGATCTGGTCCGGGAACATAAGCCGCAAATCGTGATTTACGGAGCGACGGTAGTCGGGCGGGACCTTGCGCCCCGGATCGCTTCCGAACTGTGGACCGGTCTCACCGCCGATTGTACTGATCTCCAGATCGGCGATTATGACGACCCGTTCACCGAAAAACATCACGATCAAATCCTCTACCAGATCCGCCCCGCGTTCGGCGGGAATGTCATTGCCACCATTGTCGGCCCGAACCACCGGCCCCAGATGGCTACCGTGCGGGAAGGCGTGATGAAACTGGTCCCGGCGGATAATCACCGGCCGTTTCAAACGATCCACGTAACCCCGAAAATTACCGATGCCGAGGAAGTAGTCGAGATCATCGAGCGGCATCGCACCGAACGAGAAGTCGATCTCCGCAAAGCCCAGATTATCATATCCGGCGGAGCCGGAGTCGGCAGCAAGGACGGATTCGATCTGCTGAGAGAACTGGCGAACGTGCTTGGCGGCGCGGTCGGCGCCAGCCGCGCGGCGGTGGATGCCGGGTATATCTCCAAGGCCCACCAGGTCGGCCAGACCGGCACGACCGTAAGACCCAGGCTGTACATCGCCTGCGGAATCAGCGGAGCCGTGCAACACCGGGCCGGAATGCAGGAATCTTCGAAAATCATTGCGATCAACAGCAACCCGGATGCCCCCATTTTGAGCATTGCTCATTACGCGATCATTGGTGACCTCAACCAGGTCATTCCCATGATGATCCGGGCTTACCGGGGACACTGACAGACCGTTTTCGGCAACAGGAACCTATCGTCATGACGAATTTCTTCAAAGACAATCCGGATATCGATTTTCACCTCACTCATGGTGACTGGGATGAAGTGATTCGGCTGAAAGAAGCCGATTTCTCCGATGCAGGAATTTACGCCGATGCGCCGTTCGATGCGCAAGACGCTATCGACGGCTACCGACATGTATTGGATCTGGTCGGAGAAATCGCGGGCGAACAGATCGCTCCCCGGTCCGCCGATGTAGACGAAGAAGGCTCGGTCCTGGAGGGTGGCAAGGTGCGCTATGCGGCAGGGATTCAGGCCGCAATCCGCGAATTGTCCCAGGCCGACCTGATGGGCATTACTCTTCCGCGCCGGTATGGCGGCCTCAACATGCCGACGTTTGTCTACAACCTGGCCATCGAGATGATTTCCCAGGGCGATGCAAGCCTGATGACGATTTTCGGCTTGCAGGACATCGCGGAAACAATTTACGAATTTGCCTCAGACGAAATCAAAGATCATTATCTCCCGAAATTCTGTAACGGCGAGGTCACCGGAGCCATGGTGTTGACCGAGCCGGATGCCGGGTCCGATTTGCAGGCCGTGGCCCTCCGCGCCCACGAAGACACGGAGAATAGCTGTTGGCGACTGAATGGCGTCAAGCGATTCATCAGTAACGGATGCGGGCATGTTCTGCTGGTCCTGGCCCGCAGCGAACCGGGAAGCGCCACCGCCCGTGGACTGAGCCTCTTAATCTGCGAACAGGGACCGACCGTCAAGATCCGCCGACTGGAAAAGAAACTGGGAATTCGCGGCTCTCCGACCTGTGAAATCCAATTCATGAACACCCCCGCGCAGCTGATCGGACAGCGAAAACGCGGATTGACTCAATATGTCATGGCCCTCATGAACGGTGCTCGAATCGGAATCGCCGGGCAGGGCGTGGGGATTGCCCAGGCGGCCTACAATGCCGCAATGAGCTTCGCCGAGGCCCGCGAACAATTCGGGAAAAAGATCAAAGATATGCCACCCGTCCGCAATATGCTTGCCGAGATGAAAACCCAGATCGAGGCCGCCCGCGCTCTCAATATGCGCACGGCGGTCGAGGTAGATCTGGACCGTTACCTGGGTGACCAACTCGAATCCGGAAAGATTACGGAGCGGGAACGCCTGGATGAACTGAAGGCTCGCCATATCCATGCCAAGCGGTGCGCCGCGATGCTCACACCCATGTCAAAACTCCTGGCCACGGAAATGTGCCAGTATGTGACGACCACGGCTATCCAGGTACATGGCGGTAGTGGCTACATGAAAGACTATCCGGTCGAACGCTACTTCCGGGATGCGCGCATTACGAATATCTATGAAGGAACCAGCGAGCTCCAGGTCGTTGCGGCTATCCTGGGAGTCACCAGCGGAACCTTGATGAAATTCCTCTCCGATCTGGACAAGCCGGTGGATGGCAAAGTCGATCCCGATCTCCTGGATGCACTGCGTGACCATGTAAAGAAGATGGAGAAGAGCATCGCGGAATACAATCAACAGGACGAAGCGTTCCGGCAACTCTATGCGCGCGACCTGGTCGATAACGCGATGGAGACCATCGTCTCATACCTGTTCCTGAATGCGTCCCGCCATACCGAGCACAAGAAGGTCATTGCGCGGCGCTACGTCACACAAGTCCTTCCGAAGATTCGAATGCGGCTCGAACGCATCGCTATCGGGGAACGATCCACGCTCGACCTGTTCGAACAGGTCATCTGACATTACCAATCACAGGCCGGAATAACGGTTGCAGGGGCAATTCACAAATTGCCCCTGCAACCACTCATCTCCCTCTCCCTCCGGGAGAGGCTTGGGGTGAGGGATTCTTTTGCGTAGCCTTTGTTCCTCAATCCCCCGCCCCATTCTCTTATTCATCCTTCATCCTTCATCCTTCTCTCTCCGTCTACTTCAAATCCGGTCTCGGCGGGCCGCTATATGGCGTCGCGCCCAATTGTACATTCCTTCGTTCGACCGTCAGCAACGCCGGATCGGTCACAGTCGGAGCGGTAATCATTCCGTAATATCGCCCCATCCAGTATGCATGAATCCACCCGGATGGATCCTCTACCGAACGGCCGCCGCTTCCTCCGTCCAGCTGCAATGACGGCGCCGCCCAGCGCAGGGGACCGCGCTCACGCGGGGAAATCGCTTTCACTCCGCCCGAATAGGCCACATACCCTTTCGGGGTAAACAAATCATCGCGGTTGGAATTCCGGTAGGTATATTCAACCAGATCCAGCGGCCATTCGCGGAGGTGCTGCGTGGCCTGTTCCAGCTCGCAATCGTTTCCGGTGACAACACCGTAGATCATATTAAACCAGGGATTCTGTTCGATCCGTTCGACTTCCCAGCTGCGCTCGATGCTCCGACGATAGATCGAGAGCAGAAGAGGATTTGTTTCATAGTGCAGAATCGGGAAATAGACATAGAACGCCAGCTCATCATCCGAATGAAAAATCGAGTCGGGCGGAAAGACTAATTTCTGCCGAATCACCTCTTTGGGATATCCCAGTTTCTGCAACTCCTGGTAAGCTTTCAGGAACTTTTCATTACCGGTGATCGCGTAGGCGGTACACATAAAAGAGAGCGCTTCCAGTCCGTTCAACCCGCGTGCATTGAATCCTTTCGGTCTCTGAAGGTACTCCGGGTCCCATCGACCCCACATCGTCGGTTTCCCGTCCAAATCCATCAGGACCCAACCGTTGTCAATAATGTGCGAGGCCATCCGTGCAAGATGTTCTTTAGCGCGTTCTTTTTCTTTTCCTTCGGCGGCGACATCATGAAAAACGGAAACCGAGTAGAAATGCGCGTCAATCTCATCGCTGGAGGTGTCGCTTTTCCATTCCCACACGCCATCCGGGGTGTCATGCCATTCCGCCGGAAATCCGCCGGAACCGTGTTGCGCCTGATGGCCCTTTTCCCCTTTCGCCCAGACCGCGCGGGCCGGGTAACCGTCAATCGGCGTGATTTCCTCCAGCCATTTCATCGCATGAAACGAGTTGATGGCCTCTTTCTTCGCTTCTTCGTCGCGGGTTACCGCATACTTGTAGGACATGGCGGCAAGGTAATGTGCGGTCCATCCTCCGTCATTGTCGCTGATCTCTCTCACCCAGCCGCCTTTGTCTTCCTCGTAGAGCAATTTATGTACAAATCCGAGACGCTTCATTCCCCATTCTTCCAGATGCCGTTCATAGAAGGCGGCCTTTTTCTGAAGCGTATACGAAACGTATTCGATGATCCCCAGCCCGCCGTACGTAGCGATATACACACAATTCTCACCGCAGGCGATGGCGTGGACGGAATTGCTCGGCAGCCAACGGTCCGCCGCGAAATACTGAAATTCCCCCGTGGCGGTCATCCGGATGGCTCCTCGCGATGTGCCGACCCACAGGTCCTTGTCGGACGCGGTCAGGCAGGTGGTGTCCTCCACACACAACCCATCCTTGCCCCGGATCTGGGTCATTGCCATTCCACGCAGGACCCCCAGCCCCCGGGCCGTTGCCACGTAAAGGCGGCTCCCCATCGTGCACAGGTCCCGTGTTTCCGGGCTTGGCATCTCTCCCCAGTCAACAACTTCCTCGAATTCGTACTTGTGTCCGTCAAAAATCGCCAGGCGACCTGCCCCCAGTACATGAATCGCTCCGCCGTACGATTCAATGGACTGAATGGCCATCGGACAATTCTCCGCATTCTCCAACGGAACCAGTTCGTCTCCGTCGACTCGATAAAGCGCTCTTTCCCCGGCCACGATCAACTCGCCGGAATGCACACAGAGATCTCGGTATCCCCCTTCTCCGATGGATTTCCAGCCATTCGAATCGAGTCGATGAAGACCCTGATCCGTGATCGTCCAAAGGGAATTTGCCAATGCCTCCAGCCGACGCACCGGTTCGCGAATCTCCCCTACCGGCGAAAGTGATTCCCCTTCAAGCAATCTAAGACCGTTCTCGAATCCCGCGTACACACGCTCCCGGTACACTGCTACGGCAAGAGCGGGGCTATCCGTTTGGACTATCCTTCCCACTTCCTGCAGAAAAACCTCGTCCGGGATCGGTTCCCAGAGTCGGTCTTGATTGCGCGTCGATCCAATCTCCGCCGACTGGGCGGGATTCCACAAGAGACCGATGACGAGCATTGCCCACGCTGGGATATTTTTCTGAAACATTTCAAAGACCTCCGTTGCCTGCGATGAATCTGAACTGACAAGTCAACTCGTCGAATCTGTGAATGCCTAGTGTAACTCACCTCGTGCCCCCCGTATAGCAGCACAGACAAGGTCTGCTTGCCGCCGGTCTCACCACTGAATAGAATACCTGCGTTGCTATTTCTTCACGGCGGTTATCCCGCCAGCCCTTTCTGGTCCCAACGAAGACGTTGAAAACGGAGTGGCGCCGATGATGATCCTGAAAAAAGTGCAGACCGCGTGCTCTGGAGTTTTTTTTGTTCTCTGGATTTTTCCGCTTGTTGCCATGGCTCTGGATCTGAAGGATCTGAAGGGCGAGATGCTCTTCTCGAGCAATCGTTCCGGCTCGTGGTGTATCTGGACGATGCAGGCCAATGGCTCCGACGTTTGTCAGATCACGAAAACCGAAGCGGACGCGATGGATGTGGACCCGCGTTTCAGCCCGGATGGGAAGTGGATTCTGTTCAGTTCGACACGAGGCGGAAAAACCGGTATCTGGAAAATGCACCGGGACGGTTCTCAACCGGAGCGAATCTGCGATGGAGACCAGGCGGAATGGTCGCCGGATGGAGCCAGG
>JAKPYU010000485.1 GCA_029568995.1 Candidatus Omnitrophota bacterium
CGAATGGTGTACACAGCGACTGGTGAATATGTACAACGCATGGCGCGAAATGCTGATCGACATTCTGTATCGGCTGGGTCTCGACTCCGTGACCGCCTTGCGCGGGCGGACGGACCTGCTGGGACATCTCGACTATGAAGAATGAATGCACGAGCGAACGATGACCGATTAACGCTTATTGTTTTGAAGCTGGATCGATGGACGAACGGATACTAAGATACATACAGGCTCGCTCGGATTTGCGCCCCCCGGCATCCGAGTGGTTCCGAAAGTCTCCCGAAGCGGAAGGTGGATGCGGCGTTACCGGATTCGCATCCACCATCCCTGTGGGTGGCAAGCATATTTATGAACCGTCGATCCAGATGCGGAATCGAGGCAACGGTAAGGGAGGTGGAATTGCCGCCTGCGGCCTTGTCCCTGAAGACATGGGAGTTTCCCGCGAGACGCTCGAAGAGGACTACATTCTCCAGATTGCCTTGTTGGACCCGAATGCGCGGAAGGATATTGAGAAGACCGTCCTGGAGCCATATTTTGATGTGGAACAGGGCGGACTTATTCCGACTGTCGACGACTATCGGGATGTTCCTTTGCTTGAAATCAAGCCGCCAGACGTTGTTCGCTATTTCGTGCGGGTGAAACCGGCTATTCTGGAACAGTTTGCCGAAGAGAACAATCTGAACGGTCTCACCGAACGGGAAATTGAGGATGAATTTGTTTTTCAGAATTCCAACCAACTGAACGACCGCTTTTATTCTTCCCTGGGAGACAAACGTGCCTTTGTTCTGTCCCATGCGCGGAATCTCTTTATCATCAAGATTGTGGGGTATGCGGAGGCGGCGGTGCAATACTACCGGATGCCCGATTTGCGGGCACATGTCTGGCTGGCGCACCAGCGCTACCCGACTCGAGGCCGTGTTTGGCACCCCGGCGGGGCACATCCGTTTATCGGCATGAACGAGGCGCTGGTTCACAACGGCGACTTTGCTAATTATCATTCCGTTACGGAATATCTTGCACAGCGAAACCTGTTCCCGAAATTCCTGACCGATACGGAAGTCTCGGTTCTTCTGTTCGATTTGTTTCATCGTGTTTACAAGTATCCGGTGGAATACATTATTGAAGCATTGGCTCCGACCACGGAGCTGGATTTTGATCGCTTGCCTGCTGAGAGACGGCGGATCTATCGTCAGATCCAAGCGGCGCACATTCATGGTTCTCCCGACGGACCATGGTTTTTCATCATTGCGCGCGTTCTCGACAAGAAAGGCGGTTTTCAACTACTCGGAATTACGGACACGGCGATGCTCCGCCCACAGGTGTTCGCTCTCCAGGAAGGGGAAGTCTCCATTGGCCTGATCTGTTCCGAGAAGCAGGCCATAGATGCGACGCTGGCAAGTCTTGCCACGGAGGATTCCCGGTTTCGTCCGCTGGCGGACATGTATTGGAATGCGCGCGGCGGCAGCCATACCGATGGCGGCGCGTTTCTCATGAATGTTGTTCCGCACGGAAATGGGAAAGGAAACAATGGGCACTATAACCTTCGCGTAACCAACAAGTTCGGGGAACCGGTTACCGTTCCCTCGGGACAGGTTCCGTGCGATTTCGCCATTTCGGCAAATCCGCCGGTAGAGAAGGAACAGGATCTTTCCAGGATTCAGCAATCCGTTCGAGAGAATTCCTCGACAGATTTATTCCGATATGTGCAGGAATCCACGAAGGATATGGATTACAGCCGACTTCGTTGGTTAGTGGATGAAATCGTCGCGCAGACGGCGGTCAAATCTCCTGTCCTGGGAATCGAGATATTCACGGCCTGCATGGATCGACGGTATCCGACCGGGAACAAGAAACGGAGCTCCGTTTTGATGATCCTTCGGAGCGGCCTTGAAAAGATCTTTGGGCGACAGCCGCTTCTTGGAGATTCCCGCGAGGCCGTATGTAGACGAATTACCTGGGATACACGCAAGCAATTGCGCGCCCCGCTTGCCGGTGAGACTACGCTCCTGATCGATGCGCGCGGATTTTCCGCCGAGGGGGAGCGATGCGATGGAAAACTGGCCGTGGATGCTTACCGTGTTGGTTGGCGACATCTGATTCATTACAATACGCGCGGCACACGTTTTCACGCGGTTGGATTCGGTCCCAATACGGATGGACTCCGGGTCGATTGTTACGACAATCCGGGCGATTACCTGGCTTCCGGGATTGACGGCCTGGAAGCGTATGTTCACTGTAATGCACAGGACCAGCTGTGCCAGATCGCAAAACGTGGCAAGGTCGTCATTTATGGGGACGTCGGTCAGACGTTTCTGTATGGGGCAAAAGGCGGGGAAATCTATGTGATGGGAAATGCCGCGGGACGTCCCATGATCAACGCGGTCGGACGGCCCAGGGTGATCATTAACGGTACCGCTCTGGATTTCCTGGCGGAATCGTTCATGGCGGGCAATCCTTTGCGGGGCGGGGGCTTTGCTGTTGTGAATGGAATTCGATTCGATGCGGATGGAAAAGTGGTCCCATTAGATTTGCCTTATCCCGGCAGTAATCTTCTTTCGTTAGCCTCCGGCGGCGCGATCTATGTCCGAGACCCTTGCCGGACGCTTGTCAATGAACAGTTGAATGGTGGTGCGTACCAGACCGTGAACGGTTCGGATTGGAAATTGATCCTGCCGTATCTTCGCGAGAACGAGCGGCTATTCGGAATTGAGGTGGAGCGCGACCTGCTCACGGTGGACGGAGTTCTGCGGAAACCGGGGGAAGTATATCGTAAAGTTGTCCCCCTGAAGGATGCGGTTGCCGAACCGGAGCCGGACTATAATGGAATGGGCGAATAAGAGATGACTGAGACACTGGAATGGAAAGATATTGCCTTCCTTCGCGAGGTTGAACGGCGCAGCGGCACGCCGGTAAGCGCATGTTTCCAATGCCACAAATGCTCTACTGGTTGTCCCATCGGCGCGGAGATGGAATTTCTGTCTAGCCAGATCATGCGGTTAATTCATCTTGGTGAAGAGGAAAAGGTCCTCAAATCCCATTCAATCTGGCTTTGCGCATCCTGTGAGGCCTGCACAACCCGTTGTCCGATGGGAATCGACATTGCAGGCGTCATGGATATCCTCCGCATTATGGCAGTCGAACGTAAACTGACGGACCCTCGCACGCGGGGTGAGACATTCCATCGTTCCTTTCTTTCCAGTGTGCGCAGGCACGGTCGGGTTTTTGAATTGGGGATGCTTACCGCTTATAAATTACGTTGCGCGGATTTTCTTACGGATTTGGATAAAGCTCCTAAATTATGGGCGAAAGGGAAATTGTCCCTATTGCCAAAACGATCTGCGGATGTTGCGGAAGTCAAGGAGATATTCCGAAAAGCCGAGGAGGAGGAAAAGAACCGGTGAAATACGCTTTCTTCCCCGGATGCAGCCTCGAGTCAACAGCTTGGGATTTTGAAAAATCCACGCTTTCCGTGTGCGCGGCACTGGGACTGGAATTGCATGAAATCCCCGATTGGATTTGTTGTGGTTCCACACCGGCCCACGCCGGTAATGCCTCGCTAGCCGTCGCTCTCCCCGTATTTAGCCTGCTCAAGGCGCAAGACATGGGGATGCCGGTCATGGCCGCCTGTGCCTCCTGTTATTCGCGCCTTCGTACGGCCAACTATAAGATCATCCATGATCCGGAGGAACGCCTTCGCGCCGAAAGAATCACCGGCAGACCTTACGACGGTTCTGTGCCGGTCCGGCATCTCCTGGATGTCCTGGCTAACGATTTAGGAACGAAGCAAATCCGAAAGCACATCTTGAATCCACTACGAGGATTGAAAGCAGCGTGTTATTACGGTTGTCTCCTTTCTCGTCCTCCGGAAATAGCCGCTTTTGATAATCCGGAACACCCGACCTGCATGGAAGAATTGCTGGAGGCCGCTGGGGCCGAGCCGATTGATTGGCCCTACAAGACGGAGTGTTGCGGGGCGAGTCTTTCGATTACCGACGCGGATGTCGTTTGCCGTCTTGGCCATAAGTTGCTTGACATGGCGCGTCGAGCCGGGGCCGAGTGCATTGCCGTCGCCTGTCCACTTTGCCAATCCAATCTTGATCTTCGACAGGCAGATATCAAGAAGTCGTTCGGAGAGGTTCCTGAGATTCCGATTCTCTACATTACACAATTGCTGGGATTGGCCCTGGGCCGCTCACGGGATGAGGTCGCCTTGGCGGCCCTGGCCGTGAATGCCATGCCGTGTCTGGCTAAATATGAAATCCTGAATGCAGCCGTGAGAGGAGCATGACTATGAGCTTGAACGGCCGCATATCAAATTCCGAGGGGGCAAAGGACCTGTGTGGAGCTGTATTGGTGTGTGGCGCGGGAGTCGCGGGGATTCAGGCGTCTCTCGATCTCTCCGCGGCAGGATTTCGTGTTTACCTGGTAGAGGAAAGCCCGGCGGTGGGCGGCGGAATGTCCCGTCTCGACAAGACTTTCCCCACAGGCGATTGCGCTACCTGCATTATCTCTCCGAAGCTCGTTGAGTGTATGCGGGATCTCAATATCGATGTGTTTACACTTTCGGACGTTCTGGATATTGAGGGGGAAGCTGGCAACTTTACTGTTACCGTCCGTCAGCGTCCGAGATATGTTGATATCAACAAATGCACAGCGTGCGGTGACTGTACCGCTGTCTGTCCGGTTAACTTGCGGAGCACATTTGATGCCGGACTTGGTACTCGAAAGGCCATCGACCGGGTTTATGCACAGGCCGCGCCGAATGCGAATGTCATCTGGAAAAAGGGTCGCGCGACGTGCAGCGCCGGATGTCCCATCGATTCCAGTGTTCAGGGATATGTTGCCCTGATCGCCGCGGGGAAGTTCAAGGAAGCGGCGGATGTGATTCGTCGCGAAAATCCGTTACCGTCGATTTGCGGGCGTGTGTGTTTCCATCCTTGCGAATCCGTCTGTAATCGCGGCGAGATTGATGAGCCGATTAACATACGCGGACTGAAGCGATTCGCGATGGATCGGTTTCCCGGATCGGACCAACCCAATCCTATCGAACCAAGCGGGAAGTCTGTGGCCATCGTCGGGGCCGGCCCGGCGGGCCTGGCGGCCGCGTATTCGTTGGCTCTTGCGGGACATCGCTGTGTAGTTTATGAAGCATTGCCGGTTCTGGGTGGTATGCTGGCCGTCGGCATTCCTGATTATCGACTACCGCCCGATGTTCTGGACAGGGACTTAACCTCGATTCGCAACCTGGGAGTTGCATTCAAGCCGGGGACTTCCGTTGGAGTAGATATTTCCAGGGAACAGATCGAGAGGGAGTTTGACGCTGTTTTTATCGCAACGGGTGCTCACGAAAGCCTGAAGTTGGGGATTCCCGGTGAGGAATGCCGGGGTGTTATTCACGGAGTGGATTTCCTTCGCAAATTCTCCCTGGGTCAGGAGACAGGAATTGGCAGACAGGTAGTCGTTGTCGGTGGAGGTAACACCGCCGTTGATGCCGCACGTACCGCGAAGCGCATCGGGGCGGAGAAGGTCACGATTGTCTACCGCCGGTCACGCGATGAGATGCCTGCCGCGCCGGAGGAGATCGAGGCGACTCTTGCCGAGAATATCCACATTCATTTTCTGGCCGCGCCTCTCACAGTTCTCTCCGAAAATGAACAAATGACCGGAATTCGGTGCATCCGCATGGAATTGGGCGAGCCGGACTGGAGTGGTCGGCGACGGCCCGTGCCTGTTGAAGGCTCAGAATTCATTATTGAAGCCGATACGCTGATCCCTGCGGTGAGCCAGTCTGCCGATCAGAAACTTGCAGCGCTGTTTGACCTGGAAACCAGGAAGAGGGGGACCATTGTAACGGACGATGTCACGATGGCTACATCGAAGGATGGAATTTTCGCCGGTGGCGATGTTGTGGTTGGGCCATCCAGTGTCATTGATGCCATTGCCCATGGAAAGAGGGCGGCAAGAGCGATCGACAATTTTCTATCGAGTCGTCCGTTGAAAGATGGTCTGAAACCTGCTGAGAAGCGGGAGAATCCGCTCAGCGAGAAAGAACTGGCCGGGCGAAGGAAGAGATCAGCCCGCATTCCACGTGTGGATGCCAAGGAATTGTCTGTGGCGGATCGTGTAAGGAATTTTCAGGAGGTTGAATACACGTACACGGAGGAGGAGGCTCAGCGGGAAGCGCGACGCTGCCTGAATTGCGCCGGATGTTCCGAGTGTATGTTGTGCGTCCAGGCTTGCCAGGCCGGCGCGATCAATCATAGCGAGATTCCGCGGACGTTTCAGATACAGGTTGGCGCGGTTTTGCTGACTCCGGGATTCGAGGCATTCGATGCTTCGCGCCGCGCAGAGTATGGATTCGGTTTTGCGGAGAACGTTGTTACAAATGTCCAGTTTGAGCGAATCCTGTCCGCTTCGGGTCCGACGGGCGGGCACATTATTCGACCCTGCGACGGGAAAACACCGAAACGCCTCGCTTTCATTCAATGTGTCGGCTCACGGGATTCTGCATGTGGCAACGACTATTGCTCGTCGGTCTGCTGCATGGCGGCGACGAAAGAAGCGATTCTAGCGAAGGAGCACGAGCCGGATCTGGACGTAACGGTATTCTTCCTGGATCTTCGGGCTTTCGGTAAAGATTTCGACCGGTACTACGAACGGGCGCAACGGTTGGGGATTCGCTATATACGATCGTTTGTATCCAGAACATACGAAATGCCGGATACGAAGAATATTTCGTTAACCTATTTCGGGTCGGATTTCAGGCAAATCGAAGAGGAATTCGATCTGGTGGTTTTGTCGGTTGGATTGGAGCCGAGTTCATCGCTTCGTCAACAGGCACAGAGCTGGGACGTGGATTTGAATCCGTGGGGATTTGCGCAAAGTCGCGAATTGGCTCCGCTGGATTCATCGCGTTCCGGTATTTACGTCGGTGGCATTTTCCAGGAGCCGAAAGACATTCCCGATACGGTTATGCAGGCAAGTGCCGCCGCCGCGCGGGCCATGTCGCTTCTTGCTTCCGCTCGTGGCAGCGCAACCCGTACCAAGATCTATCCGCGAGAGCGGGACATTACCGACGAGCCACCGAGAGTCGGCGTATTTGTCTGTCATTGTGGAAGCAACATTGCATCTGTTGTGGACGTGGAGGCGGTAGTCGAAAGTGCGCGCCGGTTACCGTATGTTGTTTATGCGGATCACAACATCTATACCTGTGCCGATGACAGCCAGGACAATATGAAGCGAATTATCAGGGAACAGGGTATCAATCGCGTGGTCGTTGCGTCCTGTACACCGCGCACCCACGAGCCGATTTTCCGTGATACCTTGCGGGACGCCGGATTAAATCCGTATCTCCTGGAGATGGCGAATATTCGCGACCAATGTTCCTGGGTCCATTCGGGTCACGCGGCAAAGGCTACGGAGAAGGCGGTCGATCTGGTTCGAATGGTCGTTGGACGCGCGGCTAAGTCGATGCCGCTGAGTGAGGAGACGGTTCCGGTAAATCATGCGGCCCTGGTCGTGGGGGGAGGGATAGCCGGTATGACTGTCGCTCTTGCCCTTGCAGATCAGGGATTTCCAGTGCATTTGGTGGAGAAGAGTGAGGATCTCGGCGGTACGGCACTTCGTGTGTATCGGACCCTGGACGGGGAAAATGTACAGACCTTCCTCCTCCGGGCAATCGAACAGGTCACGAATAATCCGCGAATTGCAGTCCATTTGAATACTCGTGTTTCTACTGTCAACGGGCACGTGGGAGAATTTCGCTCTGCATTGGCTGTAGATGGGGTGGAGACAGAAATCGAGCACGGCGTGATTGTCGTTGCCACGGGCGCGGTGGAAAAGAAGCCGAAGTCTTACGGTTATGGAAGACATGAAAGAATTGTAACGCAACTGGAGCTGACTGAGCATCTGGCGAACGGGACTCTGAGGCTTCCGGAGCGCGGTACCGTTGTGATGATTCAGTGCGTGGAGCAGCGGAATGAAGAACGCCCATACTGCAGCCGTGTATGCTGTACGACAGCCGTGAAAAATGCTCTAGTCCTCCGGGAACGCTATCCATACGCGCGGATTGTTGTTCTATATCGGGATATGCGTACCTACGGTTTCCGCGAGACGGCGTATCGGGAAGCGCGCGAGAAAGGTGTTTTGTTTATTCGTTATGAACCGGATCGGCCGCCGGATGTTTCGGTGAACGGCGGGATTCGTGTGAGAGTACAGGAGCCTTCGCTTGGCGGCTATTTGAATTTAAGGCCGGATCTTGTAGTGTTGGCGGCGCCGATGGAACCGCGCGCGGATCGGCAGGAACTCTCCGAGCTGCTTCGCGTCCCGCTGAATGCGGATGGATTTTTCCTGGAAGCGCACATGAAATTGCGCCCTGTGGATTTCGCGAGCGAGGGGTTGTTCCTCTGCGGCACGGCGCACGCGCCGAAATTCATCAGCGAGGCGATTTCACAAGCAAATGCAGTAGCGGCACGGGCGGCGTCGATTTTGTCCCGCAAGGAAATGGCGGTGAGCGGTCAGATCGCGTGGGTTGACCCGGACAAGTGCATTTCCTGTATGACTTGCGTGCATGTGTGCCCTTATATGGCCCCGCGAATCGGCGCATTCAATAAGGCGGAGATCCAATCGGCTGTCTGTATGGGATGCGGAAGCTGTACGGCGGAGTGTCCGGCCAAGGCGATCCAGCTTCGGCATTATGTTGACTCACAAATTCTTGGTGCAGTGAAGAATTTGCTGCGTGTTACTCCGCGCCAGGCGAATATCTCCGGCGACTATCTGGAAGAGGTCGGGGTGGCACAGCCGCGCTGGCATAAGGAATAGAATCGAAGAATGACCGACAGAGAACCGATCCTCCTTGCTTTTTGCTGCCATTACTGCGCGTATGCGGCTGCGGACCTGGCAGGCTCCATGCGTCTTCAGTACCCGGAAAATGTCCGGGTGCTCCGCTTGCCATGTACCGGTAAAGTAGAAATCAACTACCTTCTTTCGGCCTTTGAGTATGGGGCCGACGGCGTGATTGTGGCCGGGTGTCTTGAGGGCGGATGTCATTTTCTTGAAGGGAATCTGCGTGCACGGCGACGGGTGGAACGGGCGAAGGAAATACTGGCGGAGATCGGCATCGAGCCGGAACGCCTGGAAATGTACAACCTTTCCTCGGCAGAGGGAGGGCGTTTTGCTCAAATTGTGAGCGAAATGACTGAGCGCATTTGCAGGCTGGGGCTTAGCCCGTTACACCGGAATGGCCTGCATAATGACAGGGAATTGGGCAATATTGTCGAACAAGAGGAACCGACTCTTCAAGGAGAGGCGAAATGATTGTTGCCGACCGAAAGAAAGTACCTGAAATTCGGGATATGATTAAGGAGCATAGCCGCGTTCTGCTTGTCGGATGCGGCACCTGCGTTACTGTCTGCCTGGCTGGGGGGGAGCGCGAGACAGGCATCCTGGGTTCCGCCCTTCGCATGGCCCTTCGTCTCATCGGGCGAGACAAGGTAGTTGTAGACGAGTGTACCATTGAGCGGCAATGCGAGGATGCCTTTATTGATATTCTGGCTCCGCGTGTGAAGGAATATGATGCGATTTGCTCGCTGGGTTGTGGGGCGGGTGTGCAGGCATTGGCGGAACGTTTCCCGAATACGGCCGTTTATCCCGGTTTGAACACGCAGTTCATCGGTATCCTGGAAGCGCAGGGAGTATGGACCGAGAAGTGTGCCGGTTGCGGAAGTTGCAGGCTTGGAGAGTTCGTGGGAATCTGTCCGATTACTCGATGTGCGAAACGCTTGTTAAACGGACCATGCGCCGGATCACGAAACGGCAAGTGTGAAATTGTATCCGAGCGTGAATGTGCCTGGCAACTCATCTATGATCGGGCGCGTACTCTGGGTGTTCTTGAACGGTTTGCCCGGATTGCCGAGCCACACGATTGGTCTACCGGTCCGGATGGCGGGCCGCGAAAGGTCATTCGCGAAGACCAATGTATTGCGGGTCTTGGTCCGAAGGCATGATTCGGTATTCAGGGGAAGATTGCACGGGCTAAACGCCGCGTATCAGTCGGATTACCCGATCAACATCGACTTCAGTCATGCAACGAACAATGAGATCTGCCTGAGACAAGTTCTCCGGTCCGGTGGAGTTGGTTACCGCAATGCATTTACTGCCTGCGGCCCTGGCCGCCGCGACTCCGCTGGGGGTGTCTTCCACAACAACGCACTGCTCAGGCGGAACATCCATCCCCCGCGCACAGGTCAGGAAGATCTCCGGATTTGGCTTCTTGTGCGTGATCTTATCGCCGGTAATCCAGGTCATCCGTTCGAACGGTACGCCAGCGGAACGGAGAACGGCCCCGGACATCTGGCGACTGCTGGAGGTTGCGATCCCCAGGCGAAAATCGGGCCGATCCAGTGCCTGTGCAATCAGCTCCAGGATTCCCGGAAAGGCCGGCAACGGCTCCACTTCAAGGATCTTCAGAAAATTCTCTTCCCGTTTCGCCGTAGATTGCTCGACCTGTTCGGGAGTCATTTCCAGACCGTGAACGGTGGCTGCCGCGATCATATAGGCCTCTGCGCCACGCCCCAATCCTGCTTCAAAATCTTCGCGTTTCACGCCATCAATGCCGAAAAGATCCACAAACACCTGGATCGACGCGCGTGCATTCACGCCCTCGGTATCCGCAATTACACCATCTACATCGAAAATCAGCCCGTACAGTTCAGCCATCTTGCCGGTCCGTCCTTTTGATTGTCTGTTTTTGTCTCCATCTTGATCTTCTGACCCGCATCTGTACAGGCTTGCAGGCTCTCGAATTCAAACAACTTCTTCCCGGGTTTGCGATTGACATCCCGTCTGTTCGCGATTAGCCTCGTGGCGGTCTGGTTCGGTTCGCGTCAATTGCCCGGATTCCAAGCATCCGTCGGAGGGATGACCATGGCTGCGAAGATATCTGCAATTCTGATTTCTGTCCTGCTGTTCGCGACGTCTTCCAATGCAATCCGGATTGAACCTGCGGATGTCACTGCCGCAAGGCCGAAGAACGCAGCACCGTTCCTCACGGATGTCTTTTCCCATCGGTCCGAGGGTCGATCCAAGATCGACTTGAACGGCCCATGGGAACTTCAGCGTGATCCCAATCGGCAGGGAACCGGAGCCGGTTGGCATCGCGGCGAGGGCACATTTGCCGACAAGATGAATATCCCGGGTGCGCCACAAGCGCAAGGTTTCGGCGAATCGACGCCGCACCGAAAGAACTATTTTGAAGGACCTTTCTGGGTACGGCGGAGTTTTTTCCTGCCTGCAATCGGACCGAACCAGCGTGTTTGGCTGCGCATCGGCGGAGTTCTGCCGGCAGCGGAGATTTACCTGAATGGTTTGTTTGTGGGATACACCAAGAGTTCCCGGACACAGCAGCGAGTCGACGTGACCGATTTTCTCAAACCGGGAACAGAGAATCTCATCGCCGTACAGGTCTGCGACTTCCCGGAAGTGCGCCTGGATGGTCTGTGGGAAATGGAAGAACTTCATACCATGTGGACAGGCGTGTATCGTCCGATTTCATTAGAGATTACAGATCGGGTTTCCCTTGTAGACGTGTATATACGTCCGCAGATCTTCTCCAGTTCAGTCCTTGTAAATTTCGAACTTTCTTGTGTACCTGCGGATGCAGCGGAATTACGACTACAGGTCTGCGATAGTGACCGGATTGTTGGTGAAACACGGGTGCCGGTTTCCGTGGGGCAAGTAATGGGTACGGCCACGATCCAATTAGGGCGGTATTCCCCGTGGTCCCCGGAAAATCCGCAGTTGTACACGCTCCACCTGTCTCTCCATCAATCCTCTGCAACAGATCCTCTGGATCGAGTCGCGATTCGATTCGGAATGCGCGAGCTCCTGACGCTCGGAAAACAATTCTACCTGAACGGTAATCCGATCTTTATCCGCTGCTATGGAGAGGATCAGTTCTATCCGGACACGGTCGCTCCACCGCCGGATGTCAATTGGTACTTGTCCCGCCTCAAATGTGCCCGTGCGTATGGCATGAACGCGGTAAAGAGTTGTGTGGAGATTCTCAGTCAGGACTACCTGGAAGCCGCCGACGAGGCTGGGATTCTGGTGATTCAGGAGATGCCGTTCGGACTCAGCGGCCTGAGAGCCAATCGCTGCACGATTGACGAGCGATTCCGAGAGTACTATTCCTCCGAGATGGACGGTTTAATTCGCGAAAGTCGCAATAATGCCTCGGTTGCGGCTTATAGCATGTCCAGCGAGATGGATTTCGGTAGTCAAACGCAGGAGTCGTTTGATTTCTTCAGCCGCGATTTAATCGATCAGGCCCGGAAACTTGCTCCCCATGCACTCCTGATTGACTGCACGGGTTATCTGTATGACGAAGACACAGCAAAGGGCAAACGCAAGACCGATTTCTACGCACACATTATGCCTGCCTGGATGAAGGAAGTTCTGATTGAACCTCCCATCACAACCGATGGCAAGCATCCGGTTCTGCTCCACGAATATAACTGGTGGAGCTGCTATCCCGATCCGCAAATGAAGAGTCGATATATGGAGACGCAGTTCACGCCTTCCTGGCTGGATCAATTAACCCGGACAGCCTTGGAAAACGGCCAGGGAGAATTGCTGTCTATTTACCGCGAAAATTCCCTCTGGCTTCAGGCATTGTGCAGAAAAGACGGAATCGAATACGCCCGGCGCAATACAGATGTGGAAGGCTACATCCTGTGGCTTCTGATTGATTTCGGCCAGTACTGCGAGGGCTTGCTTAACGATTTCTGGGAGCCGAAAAACGTCTCCCCGGAGGAATTTTTGCAGTCCAATGGCGACACGGTTATTCTCCTGGCCGAGGAGGGGAATCGATGTATGCAGATGGGCAAAGAACTGAATATCCCTCTCGCGATCAGTCATTATGGCCTGGATGATTATCAGAACTTGAAATTGCACTGGCGTTTCTCCGGCCCGGGATGGAATCATGAAGGGGATCTGAATGTACCGGAATTGAAACGAGGCACGCTCCAGCAAGCGGGCGCCGCCGATTGTCGGCTACCCGATGACAAGAAGGCCTATCGCTTCACTCTTCAGACCACCTTACTGAACGACGGCATTCCTGTGAACCGAAATGAATGGTCGTTCTGGGCATTTCCCGACATCGCGCCCGAACTCTCCACGCTTCAGGATAAACGTGGAGAGATGATTGCAGAGGATGTGTTCGCCGCATTTGCCAACGAGGCCAAGACGGCAATTCCGGAGGTCGCATCTCTTGTTATTACCGATTCCACCGAGGAACAGCTGGCGACTTACCTGGACAAAGGGGGTAGATGTATCCTGTTGTGCTCGGATGTTCCAATCCAAAACACCGCGGTTTATTTGCCGTCGCTTAGTTTTTACAGGATGTTCCGCACGATACCCTGGAACGCTGGAAACAGCGGCAATTCCGGCTCCATCGTCACTCTTCATCCGGCATTGCGCGATTTCCCTCATGATGGACGATGCGATCTTCAATTTGTCTCGATGATTCGTGGTGTCCTCCCGGTGGAATTCAGCCCCCTGCGCGAATACGGAGTCACCCCGATTATTCGCATGATCGACCATTACGCGGCAAACCGCAACAACGCACATATAGTGGAGTTTCGGGTCGGGAACGGAAAAGTTCTTGTGACTACCCTCGGAATTCTGCCGAGTCTAAGAGATCGTATCGAGGCAAGATACCTGCTGCATACGCTGATCGGCTATGCAAGAAGCGAGGAATTTCATCCGATTGCCAGCGTACCGCGCGATGTATTCCTCAAATGGTTCGGACCGAAAGCGAATTCGGATCAAACCACCAAATGAGATCATTCATTCCAGCCCATAGAGGTGACATGATGTACAGGACACGCAATTTCCGTCATTATCGCTGTAATGTGGCGCTGCTGTTCATGGCGGCAGCCGTTGTTTCGATATGTCCGGTCATCGGGCAATTATCTGCGTACTGCGAGGGGGCCAATATCGTTCTTGAGAACCGCCATGTGCGCTATGAGATTGGTGCGAATGGCCAAAACCTGAGCGTTATTGACCGCCGCACAGGAGAAGACTTCCTGGATCGTACGCATGGGGCAGAGTTTGCCTTCGTGGTCATTAAGGGCGAGATGCAACCCGTTACGCATTTGGAGAGGAAAGGTGATGTTCTGCACCTGGCCTTCGGAGAGACAAATGTCACCGCGCAGGTCCAGCTGACGATTCGGGATAATTACTTCCTGATGAAAGTTGCACAGGTAAAAGGAGCCGATATCGAGCAATGCACATTCTTCAACGTTTATCTCATACGTAAGAAGGATCAAGACAATTCGTTGGTCGGATGTTCGCTTGCATTGAACCTTCAGACCAATGTTCCCGAAATTCCGATGGACAATACGCAATTACGCGCGATCTGCCATCCGAAATTCGGGATGGAAGGGGCGGAAGCGTCGCTAATCCTGTGCCCCTACGAGCAGTTGCGTTCCATCATGAAAGAAGTCGTGCTCCAGGCAAAGGAAATCCCACAGTCCAATATCGGCGGTCCCTGGGCGCTGGATGGACCGATCAATCGCGGTTCGTATCTCTTCAATTTTTCGGACCTTTCGGAGGAAACCGTCGATGAATGGATCGCCCTGGCGAAGCTTGTCGGGATCAATCAGATCGACTTTCATGGTGGGGGTTCATTTCGATTCGGAGATTGCTTCCCGAATCCGAAGACCTATCCAAAGGGGAAAGAAAGTCTGAAAGCAGTCATCGACCGACTTCATGAAGCGGGAATTGCCGCAGGACTTCATACGTATGCGTTTTTTATCGACAAGAACTGCCCATGGGTGACTCCTGTTCCCGATCCCCGACTTGCCAAGGATGTCTTTTTCACTCTGGAAAGCGACCTGACCGACACGGCTACGGATGTTCCGGTTATCGAATCGACGGAAAATATGTCAACGATCACGGGATTCTTTGTGCACAACAGCATCACATTACAGATCGACGATGAACTGATCAACTATGCAAACATTCAGAAGTCGCCCCCTTATGCATTTACCGAATGCACCCGTGGGGCTTACGGGACTCGAATTGCCCCCCATAAAGCGGGTGCAAAGATCGCTCACCTGAAGGAGTGCTTCGGACTGTTTGTCCCGGAGGCCGAATCAACCTTATTAGCCGAGGTTGCCGGAAAGTCGGCGGAGACATTCAACGACTGTGGATTCGATATGATGTACCTGGATGCCTTGGATGGAGAAAGCATCCTTGGAGGCCCGGAGTATGGCTGGCACTACGGCTCAAAATTCGTATTCGAATTGTGCAAACGACTGAAGAAGCCCGCCCTGATGGAGATGAGTACTTTTCATCATCACCTGTGGTATGTGCGAGCGCGAATGGGGGCATGGGACCATCCGACACGCGCGCATAAGCAATTTATCGATGTTCACTGCAAGGCCAACGAGGAGGTCAAACGAATGTTCCTGCCGCCGCACCTGGGCTGGTGGGCGATCAAGACCTGGACCGGTATCCAGGGCGAACCGACATTCTCCGATGATATCGAATACCTCTGCTCGAAATGTATCGGCCATGATATCGGTTTTTCCATTATGGGGATCAATCCGCAAAATCGGCATAAGCCTGTTTATCAGCGACTGGCGAATATCATGCGGCAGTATGAGGATCTTCGCCACGCGAATTATTTCGACGAATCCGTGAAGAAGCAGCTTCGTGTTCCGGGGGATGAATTCACTCTGGTGGAAGAGCCGGGCGGAAAATGGCGGTTCTATCGCATGGACTATCAAAAGCACAAAGTGACGGGAATGAGATACGGTGATAACCGCTGGAAAATCGAGAACAGGTATAAAAGACAGCCACTGAAAATCCGTATCGAGGCGCTGATGTCTGCTGCGCCTTTTGATGCGACGGATGCGGTGACTCTGATTGATTTTGCGTCGGGGGAGGCGCTTCCGGTACGAAATGCCACATCCGGGGTGCAATTCAATATTCAATCAGGTGGGGAAATCAAACGGGACAATCGGTCTTGCAGCCTTGTCACATTAAAGAATACGGGACAATCGGACGCGAAGGGCGCTTGGGCGATGGCAGGAAAGATCTACGATCCGCTTCTGAACCTGGAGGGGAAGGATGCGCTGGGGGTATGGATCTACGGGGACGGCAAAGGCGAGGTACTCAACTTCCAGCTTCAGAACGCCGAGCATATTGCCGACCGGGGTACGGGAGAGCATTATGTCATTGTCGATTTCACGGGCTGGCGATATTTCGAGTTGATTGAGGTGGAGTCGGAGCGTCATGCGAATTACCGATGGCCGTTCGGTTCTGACTATTCGATCTATCGCGAGAATGTCGTGCTGGCATCCACCAAGTCGGTCAATATCTGGTGCAACGATGTGCCCATGGGTACGGAAATTCAGTGCGGAGTGGGTTCTCTAAGGGCATTGCCATTGGTTCCGATCACTTTGAAGAATCCATCCATTACCGTCGGTGGAAAAACAATTACATTTCCGGTGAATTTGGAAACGGGCCAGTACCTTGAGTTCAATTCTCTCTCGGACTGCAAGCAGTATGGAAAGGACGGGGAATTGCTCGGTGAGATCAAGCCGGAGGGGAATCTGCCGAATCTCAATCGGGGCGCAAATGAGATTCAATTCGATTGCAAGAGCCTGAGTGACGCGAGTGCACGAGCGCGAATTACCATTATGACGAAAGGTGAGGCGATTTGAGAAGATGGAGAGGAAGACCATAAAACGTACATACCGCAATCAGGAATTGCCGTTATTCCCCACGGCGGTGGTGGGAAGTCTGCCGCGTCCGGTATGGCTATTGGATCTGATGGAGCGTTATTCCTCGGCGTACGTCGCGAATCGACGAGAGCAGGATCTCCAGACGGACTGGGAGCGAAAGGCACAGGCGCAATTTCATGAAAAGCCGATCGGCCGTGAAGAATTGAATGAGGGGATGGATCGGGCTGTCGAGTTTGCAATCGGCTTGCAGGAAACAGCGGGAATCGACATCATCACCGATGGAGAATTGCGACGGCGCAGTTTCACGGAGGTGGTGTGTGAGCGGGTGAAAGGATTTGAGGGCAACCTTATCGGGGGCTGGTGTTCTGTCGTCACGGACAAGCTGGAGCGAACAGGTTCCATTGTTGCGGACGAGGCCCGCTATCTGCTCGAGCACACAGAGAGACCGATCAAGATCACATTGCCGTCGCCGTATCTGATGACGCAGCGACATTGGTCGGAGGGGCATTCCCGCAAAGCCTATCCGACCCGACGGGAATTCCTGGACGCCTTGATTCCGATATTCCGTGCGGAGTTAGATGAATTGATGGACATGGATATCGCAATCATACAATTCGACGATCCGGGGATGTGTCTTCTGGTCGATGAGAAATTCCGAGCGAACTACAAGGACCCGGATGAGGAAATCCGCATGGCTGTTGAGGGAACCAATGCGGTCATTGAAGACTATGTTGGTCGGGAGCGAAAATATGGCACGCTCCTGGCGCTGCATCTATGCCGTGCACATCGAAAACGCGGGATCGGGGGCGCCGGGGATTATTCGAGTATCCTGGACGCCATATTCTCCATACAGGTAGACCAGTACGTAATGGAGTTCGCCGTGCCTGAGGCGGGTGGTTTTGAGGTTTTTGACGGCTGCGAATTTCCTGAGAATCGTTCCATCGGTGTCGGCGTGGTAGATGTTCGCTCGATTGAAATCGACGATCCCGAGAGAATTGTACGGCGGGTGGAACAGGCGTTGGAATATTTCCTGCCGGAGCAGATTTTCTTGAATCCCGATTGCGGATTTGCGCCGGGCAGTACCAATCCGATTCAAATGGACGAAGCGTACCGCAAACTGAGAGCCCTGACGGAGGCTGCTCGGATGTTGCGAGAGAAATATGGCCACTGAATAGAGGTCTCCTGTCAACGTGGATCGGAAATCGACTGGGTTGGGATCACGGGAGTCGTGTCGGAGGGGATGACGATATCTCTCCGGTCAAGAAGGATTCCCTCGGAGCGGTAAAGATCGACTAAGGCTTTTCTCTGCTGGATACGGGCGCGGACTTCATCGAGATTGGACTGGATCAAATCGCGCTGAGCGACGAGGACCAGCAAGTTAGTCGATTTTCCGACGCGGAATTTTTCGACCTCTGCCGTGTGCTTTGCCTCCTGCAGACGTGTGGCTGTCTGCGTAGCCTGAATTTGCCGACCGGTTCGCTCCACCTCCACATAGGCCGTGCGGACATCCAGTTCGATCAGCTGTTCCAGGTTTTGCAGGGCCGCCTTGCTCTCTTCCACTCTCAGGTCTGCACGACGATGGCGCGCATGATCGGCCCGGTTTCCAAGCGGATGCTCGAACAGGAAACCACCGAGCAGTTCGAAATTCGGATCTTCCAAACCCCGAACGGAATCATCGAATGTGCGTGCGTACCCGGTCCGTCCCAATGTGATAAAAAAGTCCAGTTTTGGAAGCAACCCGTTGCGTGTTCGAACAATCTCTAACTCGTTTCTTTCCAATTCGAGATGCGCCTGGTTGAGATCCGGGCGATTCTCAAGGGCAATCCGGATCTGTTCCTGTATGTCTCCGAGAATCGGCTCTTCCCGGTTGGGAGTGTCTACCAGATCAATCGGCAAGGACCAGAGATTTTCCATGGGAGGATTCAGTGATCTCAGCAGAAGGAGAGTTGTTTTCTGGATGGTGCTCTCCGCGTCGATGACATCTTCGTCTCGCAAAGCCACCTCTCCCTCTGCCGCCGCGATGTCGATTTCCGGCAAATCCCCTACTTCGATTCGAGCCTGGGTCTCTTCCATCTGTTGCCGTGCAAGATCCAACGATGTCAGATGAATATTGAGTTCCTCGCGGGCCAGCACAAGATCCCAGTAGTTTTCCTCTACCTGCGCAGCCAGTTCGAGGACGAATCCGCGCAGTTCCTGTCGAGAAATCTCCGTGTCTTGTTGGGCCTGTCTCACTCCAACCAGGTTGACCTCTTTTCCCGCCGCTTCCATCAAAGGAACATTCAAACTGACTCCCAGCCTTGTGGAGAACATTCTTCTGTAAACGTTCGAGGAACGTGACCCCGCCGATGCCTCCAATCCGACATCCCATCCCCGAGTGGTTCGTTTGTTGATATCCACCGTGGTGGTTCGTTGTATGGATTCAACCGTCGTGAACTCGCCGACCCCCGAAGTCCGCTGCCCGTGTGTCTCCGACGAAGACCATTGCGCCTGAAGAGAGGGATCAAAACTCGCTTCCTCTTCCGTAACGAACGATTCCAGGATATCCGGCCCGTACCGTTCTACTGCCAGTGCACGGTTGTTTTCGAGCGCCATCAGGATGCTGTTTGTGACGGTGAGAGTCAGGGTGGTGGAGGCGATTTCGCCTGCAACCGGTGCGCTGATGCAGGGAATCGAAATGGCAAGAAGAAGACCCGAAAGAAGGGACAAGATCACAAAACGCATCAGAAGATCCTCGGTCGATACTTAATTTGTGGCATCGGGTATCTTGCCTCGTTCAAACAGCGAGTAAACTACCGGAATGATCACCAGTGTGATCAGCGTGGAACTGGTAAGACCGCCGATCACCACACGGGCCATGGGAGCCTGGACCTCGCCTCCTTCCCCCAAACCGAGGGCCAGCGGCATCAGTCCTACTACTGTCGTCATGGTGGTCATCAGAATCGGGCGCAACCGCCTTCGACCGGCTTCCACAATCGCTTCATTCAGCAGCATTCCATCCCGACGCCGCAAGAGATTTGTATAGTCTACTAGAATGATTCCGTTATTCACTACAATCCCCGCCAGCATGATACAGCCGATAAATGCCTGAAGGCTGAATATCGTATTGGTGAGCAGGAGAGTCACAACGACGCCAATTGTCGCCAACGGAATGGAGAACATCACCACAAAGGGATCCACGAGAGACTCGAATTGAGAGGCCATTACCATATACACCAGGATGATCGCCAGGCCCAGGCCGAACAACAATTCCCGAAAGGCTTTTTGCTGTTCCTCATATTCCGTGCCGGGTATGATCTCGAAGTCCTGAGGCTTGGGAATTTTTGCGACCCGCGCCTGGACATCCTTCATCACCGACACCAGGTCACGGCCCGTGATGTTTCCGGCAACACTGATAACGCGTTGCTGGTCCTCTCGTTCGATGCGTACGGGACCTTCCCGACGTTCCAGCCGGATTACGTTCTTCAAAACGATGCTCCGACCGCCTTCGCTTGTCACTGTCATGTTCAATACGTCCTGCACCGAGAGGCGGTCCGTTTCCTTCAAGCGAACGAGGATTTCGTATTCATCTCCGCTTTCCCGGAACATTGTTGCATTGGTTCCGGAAAGACAGGTTTCGATATCGCGCGCGATCTTGGAGACGGATAGGCCCAGAGTCGAGGCTTTTGCCCGGTCGATGCGGACGATCTCTTCCGGTTGACCTTCCTCACGGCTGATCAATACATCCGTAATGCCCTCGACTTGTTCCATCTCGCGTTTCACACGCAGGGCAAGTTCACGTGCCATATCGAGGTCGTACCCCCTTACCAGGACCTCGGCCTCCTCTTCGCCCCCGGACAACATTCGGAACAGGAAAAGCCCCTGGCCTTCCCGGACACGAATGATTGTCCCGGGAATGCTCGCCAGCAGAGGTCGCAGAGCTTGGGCGACCTCCGTGCTCGATCGAGTACGTTGAGACACGGGGACCAGGGTCACTCGGACCTCCCCGGTATGTCCGCCACTGCTGCTGAATCCACCCCCACCGGTCCGTGAGTAGATCGTTGTTGCCTCCGGAACCGCCTCTCGCACAATCTTCTCGATTCTCGCAAACATCGCATCCAGCACTTCAATCCGCGTTCCAACCGCCATCTCTCCGTTGATCCGAACCTCGCTTTCATCCGCCTGAGGCATGAATTCGACACCGATCTTTTTCGTGAGCCAGATACTCGCCACAAACAGCGCCAATGCAAGAAACAGCACCGTCTTCCGATAGCGAAGCGCGGTATGGAGCAATATGCCGTATTCTTTCCGAACGAAAGTCATCAACAGTCCCCCTCCGGTTTTGTCTCCCGGACGGCCTCCCGCGCGAAGAAAGCGACTTCCCAGGAGGGGAATTAAAGTGAGGGCCACAATGAGCGAACAGAAAAGTGCAAAGGAGACCACCGAAGCCAATTGCTTGAAAGTGATGCTGGAAATCCCACGGATAAAAACCACCGGAAGGAATACGACCAGCGTCGTCAAAGTGCTCGCCACAATCGCTGTGGAGACTTCCGACGATCCTGTCTCGGCGGCTTCTTTCGGTGGGACTCCCCTCTCCGTATGACGGAAGATGTTTTCCAGAACCACAATGGCATTGTCTACCAGCATTCCCACTCCCAAGGCCAGTCCGCCAAATGTCATGATGTTCAGCGTAAACCCGCTAAAGTACATGAGACCGAACGTCGCCATGATCGAGATCGGAATCGCCGCACCGATAATGAGGGTGGTGCGCAGGCTATGCAGAAAGAAGAACAAGACGACCGCGGCAAATGTGGCTCCATACAGAGTGGAATTGCTCACATTGTTGATGGCGCGCTTGATATAGTCCGATGTATTCAGGGTCGGAAACACCTTGACTTGCGGCAGATCGACGTTGATACGCTCGACTTCTTTCAGCACGGCGTCAACTACCTGTACGGTGTTACTTCCGGACTGCTTGTTGATATACATTCGCAGTCCCGGAACACCGTTCAGCCGGACTGTCTGAGTAACCTCCTCATAGGAGTCTTCCACCGTTGCAATGTCCTTCACAAGAATCGGAACGCCATTACGAATCCGGACGAACGTATTGCGGATCTCATCCAGTGTCTCGAATTCCCCTTTCGTTCGCACTAGAACGTCCAGGTTTCCATCTTCTACCGTTCCTGCGGGCAGATTCAGATTCCTCGACCGAAGAGCTTCCAATACAGAGTCCAGTGAGAGGTCGAGTGCAGTCAGTTTTTCCCGGTCCAGATCCACATGGATTTCTCGACGCAGACCGCCACGGATATCGACCGCGGCTACTCCGGGAGCACGTTCAATCCGATACTTGATTTGATGTTCCGCCAGGTCCAGCATCTCCACCGGATCCAAAGCACCGGAAACACCCAAATATAGAATTGGAAATGCGGATAAATCGAATTTGTAGATTACCGGCGTCTCCGAATCTTCCGGCAACCGTCCGCGAATTCGGTCCACACGAGCTCGGATATCGTTTGCCGCCGCATCCAGATCGGTTCCCCAAATAAAACTGACGCGGACCGAGCTTTCTCCTTCCGTCGATGTCGAACGGATCTTCTCCACCCCCTGAACCGAGCCTACGGTTTCTTCAATCGGCCGTGTGATGAGCTGCTCGATTTCCTGGGGACCTACATGCTCATAATCCGTCCGAACCGTAATACTGGGATACGTGATATCCGGCATAAGGTCAATCGGTAATCGGACAAACGAGACGGCTCCGAACAGAATCACCATCAGGAAAAGCATGGTTGTGGTTACGGGATAATTGATGGCGAGGCTGCAGATCTTCATAGCTGGTCGCTTTAAAAGGAGCTGATTTCCGAAGTCGCGTTCACAATGATGGGATCTCCTTCGTTGAGAAGATGCTGTCCCAGAACAATGATGCGCTGTCCGGGTTGAATGCCGGTTACTTCAATAACATCCTTTGCCGAGATTCCCACCTCCAACTCAATAAAGCGAGCCTGTTTGTTGTTGGCAGTCGGCATAAACACTCCCTGCTTCATCTCCCGTTTCACCAGAGCGCGATTGGGGATCAGGGTGACACCTTGATGGGTGCTGAAGTGAATCCGCGCCCGTGTGAACATCCCGGGTTTCAGCAACAAGTCGGTATTCGGAATCTCGATCTCCGTCTCTGCGGTACGTGTATCCAAATCCAAAACCGGAGCGATTCGAGACACATGCCCCTCGAATTCACGATCCGGGTATGCATCCACGGACAGATAGGCTGTCAGCCCAAGCCGAATTTTCGCATAGTCCTGTTCGACCACGTTGACAACGGTCTTGACAGTCCGGATATCGGCCAGTGACAAGATAGGGGTTGAAGCGGAGACCATGGTTCCTTCGTCAAAGAAGCGTTTCCCCACGAATCCCGAGATCGGTGCGGCGATTTGTGTGTAGGAAAGCCGTGCTTCCGCCACTCGAAAGGCTGCTTCCTGCTGGAGGATGTTGGCTTCGGCAAATCTCTTACGGGCCTCCAATGTGGAGACTTCTGATTCCGCCGCTTCCAGTTCCGAGGCCGCCGCAACCTTGCGTTCTCGCAAAGTCCGGACTCGCTCCAACTCGCGTCTGGCGGTCTCCAGGTTCGTTTGACACTCCTCCAGGCCGGCACGGGCGACCGCCAACTTCGCCTGGGCTTCCGTGACCGCATGACGTGCTTCACTGTCGTCCAGTGTTGCCAGCAACTGTCCCTGTCGGACTTCGTCTCCCAAGTTCGCTTGAAGGGATTCAATTCGACCGGCGATCTTGGGGGAAATCTGCACTTCGGCGATCCCGGCCAGGGTTCCTGTGAAGATGGCTACGTCGTCGACATCCCCCTGAATCGCTTCCGCGCATTCCACGGCGATCGGAACCTGACCGCGACCGGAGAATCCACTTTTCGGCGAAGCCTCCATCGTGACAATTCGCCACACCACGCCGGCCGAGATGCCCAATAGAACCACACTGACCAGAAAACGCCTCATGGATTCCTGCCTTGTACTCCGGATTCATGAATGTTGAACATGGATTGAGGTTCGCAGGCACACGCTCACCCCAATTCCACGCCCTTGTCAGACTCACGGACTTTCGAAAGACACGCGAACCTGGTCAACAGGCACTCTCCCAAAATCGCTATGTTACAGGTCGCGATCCTGTTTGGATAAATCAGGCAATACCTTCCGCAAAATCCCGCTGATGGTTTTGGGCTCGAAAGGTTTGACAATGTAATCATTGGCGCCGGAGGAAAGAATCTCCGCAACCATACGTTGGTCCGATTCGCATGACACCACAATAATCGGCATCTCTTTCCCCTCATTTCGAATGGTCCTGACTGTGTCCAAACCCGTCATGTTGGGCATGTTGCAGTCCATCAGGATCAAATCGTAGGCATTCTCCCGGATTTTCTCGATCGCTTCAAATCCGTCTTCCGCTTGATCGATCTCCGGAATCCCCGATTCCTTGAGTGCCCGGGCCAGCATGGCTCGGGCCAGAACGGAATCATCCACAATCAATGCTCGCATTGCTGTCACTCTCACTCCTGTTTGCTGCGATTGTGATTCGTATCGAGAATGGACCGAGCTCACTTGTAAACGGCACCTCAACCCAATTTCGCAATGCCGGATATTCCAGGCTGAAATCGTTCCCTCGAATGACGGTGGGCAGACTCAGCACAATCGGTGTCCCTGCCGCACTTGCCAATTCGGATTGAGCACCGCCGGCGACGATATTCACGCATTCCGCCACGGCATCCAGAACCTTGTCATCCACCACAACAATCCGCTCATCATAGGCGCGGCTCACCATCGCCAGCGCGGTTCGTACTGGAAATGCCAGCGCAACCAATCCACGCACCCCACCGCTCAAACCAGCCAGGGCCACAATATCCAGATTCGGTGGAAGACGGCGTTTCAGCACCACTTCTTTCCTCTCCACATTGCATTTGAACAACGTTCGGAACAGATTACTGACGCTCCGGATGAACGGATTGACGTACTCGGCCCGAAACTCATGTTTCGTGGACGTCATTCCGCTCCCGATTGCCACGGGTCTTTTGGCTTGAGCATCCCCTCCTGAGGAATTTGGCTGGTCCATCGTGGTAAGTGGGCTCTTATTCTGTTGTTCCTCGATCTACCGATAAAGATACCATTTTTGATCTATTATGACGAGACCACCATTCCCCTGCATTTCCGCAGGACTCTGTCAGTTGTCTTCTTTGAATCCGGGAAACGGACCTCTGTTGCCTCTACACAATAATCCTTATGGTATACTGTGCAAAGATCGTGACTGTGTTTGTCCCGAACAGGGATCTGCAATAATGGGAACATGGCCGGTATGAAAGATGAATTCCTGAGAACAGACTACTGCCCGGAGCCGAGGGACGATCGGGAACTTGACCACTTGGCCGGAACCCCCGCCCAGTCGCAGCATAGGCATACGGTTCCCATGTTCGACAAGCATTTCCAGCAATTCATGGACGCTATCCAGGAACGGATCGCTGTTTTGGATACCGAACTGAATATCGTTCGGGTCAATGCTTCTATGGAAAAAGCCTATCCTCAGGAGATGCCGATCATTGGGAGGAAATGCTACGAAGTATACCAACAGAAGACAGGTCCCTGCGTCCGGTGTCCGGCGGTCAAAGCACTGGAGACAGGGGAAACCCAACAGGAGATCGTTTCTTCTCTGGTGGAAGGGCAGTCGAGACGGACCCTGGAGCTGACGGCCTATCCGCTGAAGAACTCCGAGGGGGAGGTGGCCGGGATCATCGAATATGTCAAAGACATCACCGATCGGGAGAAGGACCAGGAAGACCTGCGACGTACTCGCGATCACTTGATGGCCGTCCTGGATGCAATTCCCGCCTGTGTCTCCTGGGTTGGATCCGATTTGACCTATCGGGGAATGAACCGATACCTGGGGCAGCTGCTGGGAATGTCGTCCGAGGAATTGGCGGGAAAACCGGTTGGATTTCGGGGATCCGATCAACTCTTCTGCCGATTTGTCGAGGACCTTTTCCTGTCCGCCGAGGAAAGCGGCAGCGTGTTGACAACTGGAACCATAGATGGAAGGCTCCACAGCTTCCTGGTTTACGGTCGCAAGTATTCCGACAACAAAGAGGCTGTCTTTGTCGGGCTGGATGTTACGGATCTCAAGCGTACCGAGGAGGAGCGGGAGGCCCTTCGCCGTCTCTCGAAGGAATTGGCGGGGCCGTTGTCCGCACGGGAGATCGGGCGTGTGATCGCGCTGGAATCCAGGCGACTGTTCTCTCACGATGCATTCTGGTTCTGCATGTTGGACCGCGATACGCTTCAGTTCCGAGACGGTTATTTCGAGGATACGCCTGTCCATGGCGGCCAACCCAGGGAAATCTCCCCGGTTGCATTGCCTTCCCCGGCGCTGTTGCAGGAACCCAAAGTGGTCAATGTGGTCGGAGCATCTCAGAATTCCGAATACTTTGGTTTCGGAGACGACATACGGTTTTCCCGCTCGCTTCTGTTCATGCCGATTCTCTGGCAAGAGCGGTATGTTGCCTGTCTTTCGGTCCAGAGCTATACCCCCGGCAGATACGGCGAGGACGATCTGAATCTGCTTCGCATGTTTGCCGACCAGTGCAGTGGTGCGGTCGCTCGCTTCCGGGTGGAAGAGGATCTCCGGGTGGCCCTGGACTCTGCGCAGGCTGCCACGGTCGCCAAGAGCCAGTTTCTTGCCAACATGAGTCACGAAATCCGGACTCCCCTCAATGGTGTGGTCGGCATGATCGGCCTGTTGCTGGAAACCGACTTGAACGCCGAACAGCGTGATTTTGCCGAAACCCTTCAGAGCAGCGCCGACTCTCTTCTGTCCATCATCAACGATATTCTGGATTTCTCCAAGATTGAAGCCGGAAGACTGACCCTGGAGTTCATACGCTTCGACCTCAGGACTTCTCTGCAGGATGTCATCGGTACCGTGACCCGGCGGGCGCAGGCGAAAGGACTGGAGTTGCATTATTCCGTTGCGCCGGATGTTCCTGCTTATGTTCGCGGCGATCCGGGAAAACTCCGGCAAGTCCTCAGCAATCTGATTGACAATGCCATCAAGTTCACCCTTTCCGGAGAGGTTTCCGTTCGAGCGTCTCTGGTTCGGGAGACGGAGTCCGATCTGACTCTCCGTTTTGCCGTGACCGATTCCGGCATTGGTATTCCCCCCGACCGGATGGATTCTCTCTTCCAGTCTTTCACGCAAGTGGATTCTTCAACAACTCGCCGCTTCGGCGGAACCGGGCTGGGGTTGGCGATTTCCAAGCAACTGGTGGAAATCATGAACGGCGATGTCGGGGTAGAAAGCGAACCAGGGAAGGGTTCGACATTCTGGTTCACTGCCGTTCTGGAAAAAGTCTCGGATGCCGAGAGTCCTTTGCGGATGCGTGCCGCCGATATTCGCGGACGACGGGTGTTGGTAATCGACGATAATGAGATCAATCGTCGCATTCTCCGGGCGCAGCTGGAATCATGGGGATGTCGTCACGAGGAGATCATCGGTGGCCGGCAGGCCCTGGAAATGCTCCGCGAGGCTGTACAAGCCGGAGATCCCTTTGAGGTGGCTGTGATTGACTACCAGATGCCGGGTATGGACGGAGAGGAACTCGGTCGCGCGATTAAAGCAGACCCTATCATCCGCAATACGGCCCTGGTCCTGCTGACGTCAATGGGGCGACGGGGCGATGCCGCCCGGATGAAAGAAATCGGCTTCTCCGCCTATTTGACCAAGCCCATCAATCCATCGCACTTGCAGGGTTGTCTCGCGACCATTCTTCTGCCGGAGTTTTCCCCAAGCCGTGAGATCTCTCCACTTGTCACGCGGCATACCCTGGCCGAGAACGAACGGCGGCGGGGACTGCGGATTCTTGTGGTGGAAGACCACCCGACGAACCGCAAAGTGGCCATTCAGATTCTGAGAAAACTGGGCTACCAGGTGGAAGCCGTCTCTAACGGTCAAGAGGCAGTCGATGTGCTTGCACGGGTCCCGTTTGATGTCATCCTGATGGATTGCCAGATGCCGGAAATGGATGGATATGAGGCCACAGCCCGCATCCGAAAAATGGATGGCCTTGTGCGGTATATCCCGATTATCGCCATGACCGCTCATGCAATGAAAGGGGATCGTGAGCGTTGCCTTCAGGCCGGGATGAATGATTACATCGCGAAACCCATCGAAGCCCGTCACCTGAACGCCATCATCCATAAGCAGGTCAGAGGGACTAGGATCGGTTGTGTTCCTGATTTCAGTGGGGAATCGGCCTTGTCGGTTCCCGACAGCAATGTCTCCGACTCCGATTCGGGGAAGGTCGTTTTTGACCGCCCCGCACTGCTCGAAAGAGTTTACGATGACGAGCAATTCCTTCTGGAGACCCTCCGGTCCTATCTGGTCGAGACGGATCTTTCCATGGGGAAACTCCAGGAGGCGATAGAGAACGAGGATCTGGTTTGTGTTCGGGATTGTGCTCACTCCCTGAAAGGCGGGGCAGCGAATATTTCCGCTTATGCCATGCGCGAAGCAGCGTTGCAGATTGAAACCGCCGCCAAGAATCTGGACTCCGCAGTCATTCGGGATCTATACGGCGTGTTGATGAATGAATATGAGCGCCTGAAGCAGGTTCTCAATAGCCTTTCCCCCTGATTCCCGGGCGGATTTGCCAAGCCTTCTCTTATCGTGACGCGATCCCTTTTCTCTGCCGCACTGCCTCAAAAAGCAGCAGTGCCGTTGTTACGGCCACGTTCAACGAATCTGCCCGGCCCTTCATGGGAATTCGAACCGTCTCTTCTGCGCCCTCGCGCCATCTCTTGTCCAGGCCGGCATGTTCTGTGCCGACTACAATCGCGCAAGGTCTCCGCCAGTCCGTATCCCAGAACTCATTCCGTCCCTCCGGTGATGCAGCCAGAATTCGAATCCGCTTCTCCGCCAGCCAGAGGAGCGTCTCTTCAGGACTCGCTTTTGCGAGTTGGGCGGTGAACAAGGTGCCGGTTGCGGCGCGGATGACATTCGGATTCGCCGGGTCTGTAATCCCATCGCATACCACCACACCATCCGCCCCTGCTGCATCCACGCTTCTCAGGATCGATCCCAGGTTGCCGGGCTTCTCCAAGCCTGCTGCGACGACAACCAGGGGGCATTGGCTCAACCGAAAATCCTCCAGCGACCAGGCGGGTTGTCTTGCCACGGCCACCAGACCATCCGGGTTCTCCCGGTAGGCGATCTTCTCCAGAATCCGTGTGTCGATCTCCAGAATCTCACTGCCTGCTTGCGTCGCTTGTTGGATAATTCCCTCCGCCTGCTCATTCTGTAGCCGTTCTCTGCAGACAAAAAGTTGATTGATCCGAATCCCACTCTCGAATGCACGCGCGATCTCGCGGTATCCCTCGATCACCATCAGGCCCAGTTCATCCCGATGCCGCCGGTCTTTCAATTTCGCGACCTGCTTCACCAGGGGATTCTGAATGCTGGTCAGTGTTTTGTGGTAATCCCATTCCATCGGTTGTACCCAGAGGCCCTTGTCAACTACAAATGTTTTGGAGAATAGTCCGGAACTGTTCCTGCGATTTCGCCAGGGGGAAATGACTGGCTATCCGTTCAGATGCTGCATGCCCCAACTGAACTCGCAGTTCGGCGTCATTTACGAGGCGGGCCAATGCCTCCTGCATCGGCGAGTCTTCGCCGACAGGAACCGATATTCCGCAACGATCCCCGTCGAACAATTCTTCCACCGCGCCGGTTTGTGTGGCGACAACCGCTTTCCCGCAGGCCATCGCTTCCGCCGTCACACGTGAAAACGACTCCGACCAGGAGGGAACCGCCACCACATCCACCGCCGAATACGCTGCCTCCACATCATCCATCCAGTCCACGAAACGAACCCTCCCGTTAGAGAGAAACTCGTCCGCCTGCTCTGTTAGTTCCCTGATAAATGCCTTCTTTCCCGATCCCACCAGGATCAGCTGGATTCGTTTGTCTTCCTGCATCAACGACAGCATGGCATCCAGCAGAAGGTCCTGACCTTTCAGGCTGGACATACTCCCGATACATCCCACCAGAACGGCATCCTTACGCAGTTTCCACTGACTTCGTAAATGCGATCCATCCCGATTCGGATTGAAGCGGTCGGTGTCGATCCCAACCGGCAGGAGAATGGCCCTGGACGGATCGACCCCTCCCTGGATGGTGTGTTGAAGTTGGCGGTTGGAGGGACAGAGCACCCTGTCGGCCTCATCTACTCTATAGGCCATGATATGCCGCTGCTCAATGGTCGAATCCTGTATGAAGACCAGACTGGGGATTTTTAGATTCAATGCTGCCCGAATAGCAAATGGCGCGGTACGGATGTCTCCTGCGATTATGACTTTTGCGCAAATTCGTTGGGCCATCCCCACCATACCAAGCGTACATACATAACAGGCTATGAAATCCCTGCCCTTTCGCCAGGCAGGGATCTTTCTCATCAGTTCGACGTTCACGTTCAGTGCAGCGAGATTCCGGGAGAACCGGTTTTTCAGCACGGTTGCCGTTACTCGCCATTCCTCGCCCGGGAGACCTGCAATCAAATCGAGGAGAGTCTGCTCGGCTCCTCCCCAACCGGCGCGATGGATCAAGGCGATGGATTGAGTCATGAGGCCCCGGCGGAGGCGATTCCGGAGGATTCTTCCTGTGGCCGATCCCGCTCCTGGCTCAGGAGGTTTACCGCCGCGTCGTATACCTCGTCAGCCGAGATATCGGTCAGGCATTTCCGGTGAATGCACGAAAGATTCTGAATGCCACAAGGCGAGCATTCCACGTAATTGCTGACTGCCACGGAACGGGTCTGATAAGGCCCCGAACGTTGAGGATGCGTTGGCCCGAATACCGCGACCACCGGTTTCCCCAGAGCAGCGGCCAGGTGCATCGGCCCCGAATCGTTGGATACGAGCAGGTCACAGAGATCCAACAGCCCCGCTAACTCCTGTAATGTCAGGCGCTTTGCAATTAAAACCGGCTGCGATACCGACTGCCGGATTCGTTCCCCCAAGTGGTCCTCGCCCGGACCGCAATGGACGACGATCTGTGCTCCGGCTTCCTCCACCAACCGAGCGGCCAACTCCCCGAATCGCTGTACGGGCCAGCATCGTTCCGGCAAACCCGCCCCCGGTTGGAGGACGATCACAGGCTTTCCCGGATCCAATTCCTGGTCCAGCTGGGTCTTCACCCGCATCCTGGACTCCGGATCCAACGCAAAGCGATATTCCGCCCCTCGAGTTGGTATTCCCACCGAGGTGAGAACATGAAAATGCCGTTCGATGTTGTGCATCTGTTCCCAGCCTGCACATGGAGCGGCATTCCACGTCATCAGATGCCGAGAACCATATTTCGATTCCATCGATACCCGGTACTTGGCTCCGGACACATAGGCCAGCCAGTGCGTGGATGGATTGTTGTGAAGATCGATAGCCAAGTCGAAACGCTCGCGCCGAAGGTCCAGGAGAAGCTTCCCCAGCTGCTTGATACCGTTCAGGGATGGACGATCCCGCCACAGCTTTTTCTCAAAAACAAAGATCTGGTCGACTCGGCTGTCATGCAGAAGCAGTTCATGGCTTGGGGGAGATACGAGGAACCCGATCCGTGCGCCCGGAAGCGCATGACGCACCGCATCCAGACACGGAAGGGTCATCACCACTTCGCCAATGTCATTCAGACGAATAATCAGAACAGATGAGAAGTTCCCGACGATTTTTAATCGCTTTGGTTTTGCCATCGCAATTCAGTCGCCTCACCGTCTCATAATATGCACTCATTATACAGCTTCAGAACCGATTCGACTATTGCTTCTGCCCCCATTTTTTTCATCGCGGATTCTCGACCGGCACGGCCCAGTTCCATCCGCGATTGTTCATTTTGCAACAGATCCCCGACGGCATCTCTCAGCTGGACTCCATCATCTGGCGAGACCACAATCCCGTTCTCGCCTGGCCTCACAATTTCCGAGACCCCGCCCACATCGGTGCTCACCACAGCACAGCCTGCCGCCATCGCCTCCGCCAGACTGACCGGATACCCCTCCGATTCCGAACAAAGCACATAAACATCAAAAGCCGACAGAAGCCGGGGCACATCCTCTCGATGCCCCGCAAACACGATCTGCTCCCGAATGCCGAGATGTTCGGCCTGACTCTCCAACGCCCCGCGTTCCGGGCCATCCCCCGCCAGGACCAGACAATACGCGGGATTATTTTCCAGAATCGACTTCAGGGTGTCCAGCAGCCAATCATACCGTTTTTCTCGCGTGAGTCGCCCGACCGTACCGATGATCTTTCGATTTTCCGTCAAGCCGAATTCTTCTCTTACGGCGGCAATATCCTGCCCGATATTTTCGAATCGGGATAGGTCCACTGCGCTGTGAATCACCGCCACCTTCTCCTTCGGCACCCCGATTTCAACCAGGCGGTCCCGAACACATTCCGCTACGGCGATATATCGGTCCACTCCGGTCCCGTATTTCCACCGGGTCAGCACATGCCGATGGATCGGAAAGGATACCCGTCGGTGTACGACCATTTTCTGCCTGTCGGTTCTGGCGAGAAGGCAAATCGTATGCGCGGTGGCATCATGCGCGTGAAGGATATCCGGCCTGCCCAGGCGTACCGTCCTCCGCAGTTTCCAAATCGACGGAAGATCCCATTCCGACCTCAGGTTCAGGTGGATTATTTCGATTTCCGGCGGAATGCCCAGGCTCGGAATCGGCGATTCTTTCGGACAGACCAACGTGCAGGCCACTCCCCGACGGACGAGGCCGTTCAACAGATGGGAAATCTGGACTTGTCCGCCCCCATGACGTTTCCCAGAGTCCACGTGCCAGACACGCAGGGGGGCCTGTTCACTCATGCTTCCCCCCCGGAATCAGCCACCCGTAGTCCGGAACGGGCACAATCCGCCCGTCTTCGCAGAGAATGTGAAACAGACCAGGGACAATCCCGGCGAGAACATCTACGACAACCGGCTCATCCAGAGGAGGATAGGCGTTCCCATGGTAAGAAACCGCGCCGTCCTTTTTGACAATGCTGTGCAAGCCTCCGAATCGATCCACATACATTGGCTCATTGTCCGGTGGGGCCAGAAGAATGGCACGTGCCGTGTCTCGTTCCGGCCAGTAATGGCCGCTCTCCGATTGCCCCTTCAGATCCTCGTACCGGATAACCGTCTCGCCTCTGGGATGCACGCCCCCGAATCGGTCCAGGACATAATGCCCTTTTCCATCGGGAGTTGAGACAATCGACACGGCCGGTTCCGTGTCTTTCCAGGTGGGATATCCCTCAAGCAACCGGGAGCCTTGATTGGTGACATTGTAAACCGCGCCATCCGCGCGGAGTGCCAGGAAACGATCTGGCGACTCGGTTCCTGCCATGTCTCGATAGGTCGCTTCAGGGAGCCATAATTTCCACAATTCCTTCCCCTGGTGATCTGTGATAAACACTCTCCCCTTTTCCGAAATCAGGCCGATTTGCGATCCATCCATACTGAGAGTTACTGCAATCGCCTCTGCCAGCGGTGTGCCCAAGTTTTCTGCTCCGGAGCGAGTCAACGCCCATAGTTTCCCTTTCTCGCCCAGTACCAGAATGCGGCCATGCGCACAATCCCATGCGGATGAATAGACGTGTGTCCGACGATCCACAGGCACACGTCCCCCGAAGGCCAGTATGAGGGGCAGTGCCGTCGGTTCCAGGCCAGACCATCTTGCCACACGCGCGGAAACCGTTTCCGGTCCCCCGCCGATAAGGCATTCCCGCAACGCGCCAACCGCTTCCTGCATTCTGCCGTTCTCTAAATACACCAAAGCGTTCTGTGTTGCCTCCAGGCAACGGATATTCACGAAGAAATCGGCACGGGGCGACCTTGCGGAAGAAAGCGTGTGATACTGTCCGTACCAGATCATTCCCCGTGCGCAAAGGATCATCGCTCCCGCTACTGCAATACCTTTCGCGATACGGATTCCTTTCCCCTGGGCGAAGACAGGCGACAGCCTTCGATAGCAGACCAGAAGAACAATCACTGCCACAACGGGCCGCACACCCCAGGATCGCTGTCCCGTATACCAGCTGTATAGAATGCAGATGATAGAAAATAATAAGACTAGCGCAGAGCCAACCATGAGCACGGTGTCGACTTCCGTCAACCGATTTCGGTTCCGCGCCCATTTCCAAACCGGCCCCCAACAAAGTGCGGATAGTGCGATAGCCGCCGCCAATGCTACCCATGGATTCTCAACAATTTGAGGCAGAAGTGACCCTGCAAGAAGCCCGATCCCCAAACCGGATATTGCTGCACCGAGGGATGGAAAGGAGCGGGAGAAATACACCAGGCACGGTGTCAAAATGGCAAAGAGCACCGGCGCATTCACGATATCTTCAAAGGCAAGAAGAAGAACGTCTCCGAAAGACAGGTGCAAGGTGGTTCCACCCTTTTCCCGAAAAGGTTAAACCATCTTATGCCAATCCACCCAAATCCGTAAGGAAATTCCGCGCGGATCACTCACCATTCAGACGTCCACTATGTCCACCGCGTCCGCCATGTCCACTTTATGGCAGCCCCATGTAAACCTCCTCAACCCGCTTGGCTGCAATCTCCTCGGTATAGGCTGTCTCGACCAGGTGCCGTCCGGCCCTCCCGAATTCCATCCCCATCTCCGGCGTCTCCAGAATCCTGAGTATCCCCTGTGCCAGCGCATTGCAGTCCCCAGGGGCGACCAAGATTCCGGTCTCATTGTCTCGAATCAGATCCGGGAGACATCCAACCGTGGTAGACACCACCGGTTTTCCCGTTGCCATGAACTCCAGCGCCACGCGGCTGTTTCCTTCGGAGCCTACCGAGGAAATTGCCCCAACCGTGCTCGCCGCCATGATCTCCGGGATATCCTCCCGTCTCCCCGGCGAATGCACCCGGTCCGCAATTTCCAAATCGGCAGCGAGACTGAGCAGATCGTTCTGTCGGACCTTGATTTCTTCCCCAACAATAACCAGATGAGCGGTGGGAAACGCCCGGTGAATCTCCCGGAACGCGCGGATCAGCACGCCATAACCTTTGACTTGGTCCAAATGCCCTACGGCGACCACCAACGGGGTATCCATATCCACGCCGAGTTCTTTTCGGAACGATTCTCCGGAGACTCCCGGATGGAACCGTTTTGCATCAATCCCGCCATGGATTATGGAAATCCTCTCCGCCGGAAGAATCCCAGACGCGGCAAGCCCATCTCGAATAGCGTTTGAGGTGGCGATCACCGCGTCGGTTTGTCGATACAGCCAGCGGTTCAAAATGTGTGATCGGGTGCGCGTGGTCACATGCCGGGTTCGAATAACTCGCAAGTATGGATACCGTCGCCTTAACAGCACGGCCAGCCAATGCTCCTTGGATCGGTGAGCGTGAATGATCCGCAATTCAGGATTGCTTCTGCACAGGCGATCCAGTGTTCCCAGATCCGCCAAGTCATATCGCAATGAAACCCCTTTCACCAGGCCGAGCGGAAAGACCTCCGCGCCTTCCACCTGTTTTGCCTCTTGCAGCATCAGGTCAATCGGTTTCCCTTTCTTGATGCTCCGACAGCCGATCAGGACCCGATGATCGCGTTCGATCAATCCCCGGGACAGGCTGAGAACATGACCGGATTCTCCTGTCATCTGGCTGCTGCTTGCGATCTGAAGGATGGTAAGAGGCATGGAATCCATGGACAATACTCTGGAATCTTTCTCGCTTGTGTGATGGTATCATTTCGGTTTATGCTCTGACGAGAAGACCCGGTTGTGTCAGGATCCTGCGGTTCCGGGTGATGATAACCGTGCAAATGGCCGAGTACCGTCAAAATGACTTTCGTTCCTGGTTGGGAATTCTCCTGTGGATTCAGCTGGGAATCATTCTATTCACCATCCCCGCCGGAAGAATTGCTTTTGATCTGTTTGGGCAGTCCGTCTCTATTGGGGGAGATGCTTACAAGCTTTTTACGCCATTCCTGATCACATGGATCGTCTTTTGGCTTCTTGGGGGTGACTTGAGTCTTCGTCCGGGGATTTTCCTTTCTCCACTGATCGGGCTGGCGCTTGTCTCGCTTTTTTCCAGCGCCGTACCGGGATACGGCTACGAGTCTCTCAAAGAAGCACTCAAATTGATTCTGTGCACCGCTTTCTATTTCGCATTGGTCAATTTCCCATTTCATGAACGTGCCGGTCGATGGGTCACAGGTGCTTTTGTTGCCGGGAACTTCTACCTGGGGATGGTGGTTTTGTTTGAATGGATTGTAAGCGGGCAATTCCGTGCAGAGGGCACATTCGGCCACCCCAATCTGTTGGCCGCCTACGCCCTGCTTGGATTGCCCATGCTTCTTCTGATTGCCCGTCTTTCGAAAGAGTGGTGGGTTCATGCGGGGATATTCTGTGTGGCGGTACTGATTTTCCTGGCGGTTCTGATGACCTTTTCACGAGCGGCCTACCTGGGGCTGTTTGTTTCCCTCGTTTGTATGTGGCGGTTGGGCGGACGTCGGGCGCTTGTTCACCTCTTGCCGTTATTGTTGATCGCGGGACTCGTCGCGCCTTTTTTCGTCGGTCCAGCCATGGGACGGATGAAGGAGACTTTTCTGGATATCTCTGGCTCCCGTCCGCAATCCCGACTGGTGATTTGGGACCAGATGATGCGTTATGCTGTCCCGGATCTTCCCGCGTCCGGCTGGGGTGGCGGGAATGCGGTCAAGGATCGGGTTTCTTACCTGCAATCCTTTCGCGTGGATCGTCCTCCGTACCCGGAAATCAACCATGCGCACAATCTCTTTTTCCATGTCTGGCTGATTTACGGCCCCGCCGGTCTTTTCGCGTTAATCTGGCTGGCTGTCCGGTTTGTGCGATTTGTTCCGCCACGTTCGCCTTCCGGCACATGGGGTCGATATGGGGAACATGCTTACTTTTTCGGGGCTGCCGTGGGATTTACGGTCTTTTGTTGTTTTGACACGCTACTTTTCACAAGGAACGTGACTCCTGCTCTTGTGTTGTTCCTGGGGATGCTGGAACGCCTGAGAACAGAATCTGACTCTCCCAGTCAGATCGAACTGGCCCCGGACGTGGTGTCTGAAAGAAAGCGGCCTGTCTCGCCTCCGTCGCTTGCCGTCCCCGTCCGCCGACTCCGCGTTCTGCATCTTTATGGAAACGACCGCTACACGGGTCCCGCGGAGATGGTACTGACGGTTTGCTCATTGCTGGCGAAGCGCGGACACCAGATCGGATTTGCCTCTCCCGCCGGACCGCCCCGGTTTCGTTTCTCCAGTCGGGGACCGGTCTTCACGAGTCGCGAGAAACAGGAGCGACGGGGATTAGGCGCTCTGGCTGAGGAGCAGGGACTGTATCTTGTGCCACAAATTCGCCTGAATCGGCATCTGAATCTGTTGGATAACCTTTCGGATATTCGTGCCCTGCGCAAATTCATACGCAGCGGTGAGTGGGATGTCATCCACGCCCATTTTCCCCATGACTTGGCACTTGCTGCGTTCGCGTATGGTTCCCGCCCGGCAAGTACTGCTCTTGTGGCGAGCGTCTACAAAGATCAACCGCCGCCGAAAGATCCCCTCTCGGACTACATCTACAGGCGTGTCAATGGGGTATTCTGCGTCTCGTCCACGACACGTGACCGAATGGTCCATGAGCGAATGATTGGACCGGAAGCCTGCTGGGTCCTCCCCGGTCTTGTGGATATCGAACGGTTTCACCCCGGACTGGATGGCGAATCCGTGCGCCGCACATTCAATATTCCCGCCGAGGCTCCCGTGGCCGGGATGATCTCTCGGTTTCAGCCATATCGTCGTCATGATCTGGTCGTGGAAGCCTGGGCACACGTGGTTCGAGCCAGGCCGGATGCGCGTCTCCTTCTGATCGGGCGGGGCGAGAACGAGGACCAGATTCACCGCCTGGTGATTGAACGGGGCTTGACCGATTCCGTCATCTTCGGGGGATACCATACGGATGATTTCCCCCAGCATATTGCCGCAATGGATCTCCTGATCTATCTGCGGCCCGGTTCGGATGGAACCTGCCGGACCGTATTGGAGGCGATGGCGGCCGGAGTACCCAGCCTGGTTTCGCCGATTGGAGCCTTGGTGGATCTTGTCGAGGATGGCGTAAACGGGGTGATTTGTCGCGATGAAGGACCGGATGTACTGGCGCAGGTTATTCTGGACTTGATTGAATCGCCCGACCGATTGCGGAAGATGGGGCGGAATGGACGGATGCGAGCGGAGCGGCAACATACGCCCGAATGCATCGCCGATCTCTTTGAACAGTTCTACAGCGCCGCGATGGTCTCCAGGCGGATTCCCGCCGATTCCGCATAGGCCTTACAAAATCGTGCTTCCCATTCCTTGTCAGTGCAACATCCCCGGCCTGATTTTAAAACCTGTTCCACATTCCTCCGACGGTGATACATCAATAAACGAAGCGGGAACCAGCCACCATCCACATCAATCGCATACAGTGTCTCGTCGGATTCATCCAAGAAGAAATTGTGCAGGTTTGCATCATGATGGAAAAATCCGATTGCATGCATCTGTGCGAGAAGAGAACCGAGTTTCTGCGCGACCCTTTCCATTTTTTCCGGCGACTCCCGGATGAGCGCATGAAGGTTCTGGCCGCGCAATGGTTCCAGCACCAGGTAGTTCGCTGTCTGCCCAAGCGGCGTCCAGGGAGTGACCACCCCAAACGGTTCCGGCGCGGGGATGCCATATCCACGCAGCTTCAAAAGGATTTTTGCCTCACGCGCCGATTTCACTCCCACCAGCCAGGACAACCATTGTGTTGTCCATCGACGGGACAAGTATCGCTTGATAAAAACGGGGGATTCCCCTTTCCAGAGAAAGACGAACCGGGACTTGGATTTCTTGATTACCTGCGCACCCGCCGATACCCACCCCGCCGGATCGTTTTCCCAACGGAGATCCCGCAGCCAGGGATAGTCCCTGTTAATGAGATGCACGGAATATGGCACGCCGGGTTGTCTCCTTCTATCTTCATTTTCCGAACTGCTATCATACACAACGGTCAATCACTCAGAACGGTGCTCCGTCCCTGGGACCCTGGATTCCGGCTTTCGCCGGAATGACGGATCATGATATAGGAGCGGGGGCGTCTCGCCCCCGACTGGAGTTTGAACGTTTTGCGGGTGCGTCCCGCCCCCGAACAGCAGAGAAAGACACCATGTCGAGCATTAAACACGCCGCTCTCGCAGGTCAATGGTATTCGGGCAATCCAAGGGCCTTGAAGGCCGAAATACAATCTTATCTCGACCAAGCCCGTATGGCCGAACCCCCGGGGGAGATTCTTGCTGTCATGTCTCCCCATGCGGGCTATACCTTCTCCGGGCCGGTGGCGGGATTCTCCTATCGTGCCTTGCAGGGCAGGGGAATCGACACAGCGATTGTTCTCGCAGTCTGCCACAGTGGTGCAGTGGAAGCCTCGATCCTGGACGTGGAAGCCTGCGAAACACCCCTTGGGCGAATTGACATCGACCGCGAGCTGGTATCGGAATTCCGACAGTCGATTCCGGGCCTGCCATATATCAAAGCCGCCCACACCGGGGCTTTTGGACGCCCGGAAAATTCCGCCGAAATGCAGATCCCGTTTATTCAGACTGCGCTTCCCGGCGCGCGTGTCGTCGAAATCCTGATCGGCGGACAAGACCCGGAATTGGGCAGACAGATCGGGAACGGGATCTCGTCCGTTCTGAAGAATCACCCCGAAAAGAAGTTCGTTTTAGTTGCATCGTCGGACATGACTCACTACCCGCCTTATGAAGATGCGGTTCGAATTGACGGCCAGACACTGGAGGCGCTTGTCACTCTGAATGAAGAATATATTCGGAACCGCCTGGCGGAATTGGAACGTGAACCGGTCCGGGGCCTGCATTGTGTTCTCTGTGGTGCTGGTGCGGTCCTCGTGGCTTTGCGTGCCGCCGGGAACCTGGGCGCGGATCGTGCCGAGATCCTGGCCTACCGCAATTCCGGCGATTCCACCTACGGTTCCAGAGACGAGGTGGTGGGCTACGGTTCTTTGGCCGTATATCGCTCAACCGCAGGAGCAAGTATCAGCACTAGCTAAACGATCCTTCTGGGAAGGGAGAAGAGAATAATGTCAGGGGAAAGTCCGTTTCTGACCGAGCTGGAGCAGCGGCAGTTGTTGAGTGTTGCCCGTGATGCTGTCCAGGCAGCCGTAAACGACACGATCTGTGAAATTGTGGAGCCTCTCGGGAATCTGGCCCGGAAATGCGGCGTTTTTGTTACGCTTCACCGGGATGAGGAACTTCGAGGCTGCCTGGGGCGATTCGAACCGGAGGATATCCCAGTCCTGGAATTGGTTGCCATCATGGCGCGAGAGGCGGCACTCAACGACGGCCGTTTTCTTCCCGTCTCACCCGGTGAGATTCCTGAACTGGACATCGAGATCTCCGTCTTGACACCGATGATCCGCGTCCGGGATCTCGATGAGATCCAGGTGGGCCGCCACGGTTTGTATATTATCGGGAAATCGCCTTTCGGGAGTCAGCGGCACGGGACCTTGTTGCCGCAGGTGGGAGCAGAGCAGGGCTGGGATCGCCAGACTTTTCTGGAACAGACCTGCCGCAAGGCCGGTTTGTCCATACATGCCTGGAAAAGCCCTGACACGGAGATTTACACCTACGAAGCCGAAGTCTTTGGGGAGAAAGCCCTGGGGCTTTGGCCACCCTGTAGCGGCAATTCATGAATTGCCCGAATCCGGATCGGGGCAGTCTATGAATTCCCTCTATCGTTCCGGCGGCACGTATCCCGGATGGACTCCCTCAACTCGCACACGCTCGTCTCCAATCCGATAATCCAACCCACCCAGATAATGCACCAGGCGAATCTCGTCGGTCCAACCGTTGTTCCATGCAAATGGCTGAACCGTCACCGTCATCACCTCTGAGATGAAGAACTTCCGGTCGCCGGTGGACTGCACCTGTCGGACCCGGCATTCAATCTGACCGAGGCAGTCCGAAAGCAGGAATGCGCTGACATCGCGGGCACGGTGGGTCACCATCTTCAAGTGACGAACCTTATCCACGTCCATTCCACAGTGAACTCCGCAGAAGTGAATTTCTTTCAACATGGTTTCATCCGGGACGCCCAGCACAAATTCCCCGGATTCCTGCACCAGGTGGCAGGTGTGGGAGCTGGGGGTCAACGAGACTCCGATCAACGCCGGCATGGAACTGAGCGGCACATACCAGCAAACCGGCATGACATTGGCCTTCAAGCCCACACGCGAGGACAGCAGCAAGACCGGATGGGAATAGAGCAATTCCGTGTGTTTCTGGGGGGACAGTTCAAGCATGGGACACTCCCAAATCGGGTTGAATTTGCCTTCATTCTATCTTACAGAAGGGAAGTCTGTTGAAATAGTTGGTTCCTTACGCTAAGATTGCACGTTTTCACCTGTCAACAGGGCAGGGACCTCTTTTGTTTGTCATCGGGCGGAAGTATGGCCGACACGGAAACCACCACAGATATTGCACTCACTCGAAGCCCCTACAGAGTCCTGGGCGTGGACCGTCGGGCCACGGAGGACGAGATCAAAGCGGCTTATTTCGCTTTGGTCAAAAAATATTCACCCGAATATCATCCGGATGAATTCATCGAAGTTCGTACCGCTTACGATATTCTGAAGGATCCCGCTTCCAGGGCGCGTGAGAATATTTCCATTCTTGCACCTTCACCGCGCCTCCGGTACTCCGATTATCCGGATTACCCGGAACAGCCATTGTCACATTTCAAGTTAAATCAGCAACTTTCCGCCATTCTGGGAGAGCGGAACCTCGATCAGCTCCCCGACGAGGAACGTGCAAAGGCCATTATCATCCTTCGGGGACGTTCGCTTTATCTGGCGGATCATGGACGGTGGGAAGAGGCGGAAGAGGACTTCAAAACGATTCTGCGCTATAAGTCCGGCGATTCCGAAACCGTGCATAACCGGCGCGCCATGCGCTGGAAGCAAGGCTATGACCTTGCCTTTGCCGGACGCTGGGAGGAAGCGGTTGAGATTTGGCTGCCCCTTGCCGAGGAAATGCGGGATGGGGATTTGTTCCAGAACCTTGCCATAGCGTATGGCAAGATGGAGGATGGGGAGAATCAGGACAAATGGTGGAAGAAAGCCCTGGAGGCCTGGCATGGGGTTCTCCGTCAATACCCCGATGATGAATATTACAAGGCGCTCATTCTGGCGGCGCACAAACAGAGCGGCGGGCGGTTTCTGGGCGGAGCCACAAGTGCCTCCGAGGATTTTGTGGGCGGTTCCGGCAAAGACCTGGGATATGCCTGTATGCAGCGAGGCAATTGGGCCCAGGCTGTCCGCGCCTTTGAATCCTGCTTTGATGAATGCCGCGATGATGTCGATTTTCTGTGCCAGCTCGGATGGGCCTATCTCAATACAAGCCGTATCAACGAGGCCTTCCACATGTGGAACCGCGCTCTGAAAGTCAGCGGCGGCAAGGAACAGGTGAAGGATCACATTATCCGTGGAAATATCACCATCGGGAAACGTTTGCGTGGCCAGAACATCCATCAGCAGGCCCTGGCGCACTTCAAGAATGCGCTTCGTTTCGATCCGGCCAATCTGGATGTCCGAGGGCTGATCGCCGAAACCTACTTCGAAATGCGGAAATTCCCCGCTGCGTTGAAAGAATACGAAAAGATCCTGGAACTTGATCCCAGGAACAAGGTCGCAAAACAAGGACTCCGAGAGGCGAAACGTCTCGGAAATCTTCGTTGATCAAGCCGAAAGGCTTGCATCGACGAACACCCTTAGAGCAAGGAAAGCGGAATGCCCGGTTGGAGACTCGGCAAATCTGATCGTTCGGATCTCAAGGAGATCTTCCCGATTGAGGAAGTTCCTTTGGAGGTCCGAAGCGACCGTAAACGGGATGTCCTCTCCGCATGCCTTGAAGTGCTGGAGCGGACTGAAATGCCCCAGCGGGTCGGGCGCAGAAAAGACTCCAAAGAAGACTTGATGCGCCGTATGATCCCTATCCTTGACGCTTTCGATAACATTCTGAAATATTCCTCCACCCTGAATCTTGAGGAGGATGAGGTTCTTGCCAATTGGTTCAAGGCAATCAAGGCGGTCTACCGACATCTGCAGTTAGCTCTGGAACGGGAGGGGCTGTCCGCGATAAAATCTCTTGGACAGAAGCTGGATCTTACCCATCATGATGTCATGGATGTGCGGGAGGACTCTTCCGTGGAAGACAACACTATTGTGGAGGAAGTTGAGAAAGGATATCAATATAAGGATCGTATCCTCCGTGATTCGAGAGTCATTGTTGCTCGGTCTCCACGTGATTAGGATCAGTCAGCTCCGGAGCATTTCCCTGCCCGGTATATTGGGTGTGAGGAAATGCCTTCCTTATGATAGATTATAGGACGCAATAGGCTGTGCGCTTCAGGAGTAGCGTATGGGAATTATCCTGGGAATCGATCTTGGTACGACAAATTCTGTCATGGCCTATATGGACAATGGCAAACCGACCATCCTCCCCAACGATCTGGGGGATCGGCTGACGCCTTCCATTGTTCATTTTGCCGAGGACGGAGACATCCTTGTTGGGAAGAAAGCCCGACGAGCGGCCGCTTTGAATCCGGATCGCACGATTTTCTCCATCAAGAGACGGATGGGGACGAAATATCGTGTGAATATCGATGGGATTCAACGAACCCCGCAGGAGATCTCTTCCATCGTTCTTCAGAAACTGAAAACGGATGCAGAGAACTACCTGGGACAGGATATCGAGCAGGCTGTCATCACCGTTCCCGCCTATTTCACAGATGCACAACGTCAGGCCACCCGTGACGCAGGGATGATTGCCGGTTTCCGGGTTCGACGGATTATCGACGAGCCGACCGCTGCCGCCATCTCCTATGGCTTGGACAAGGAAAGCGACCAGATCCTGATGGTGTACGATTTTGGCGGTGGCACGTTCGACGTGTCCATCATCGAGATGGTCGGCGGGGTTTTTCAGGTTTTGTCGATTAAGGGCAATAATAAGCTGGGCGGCGACGATCTGGACGAACGAATTGTGGAGTTTCTCCTCGCGGAGGTCAAACGTCAACATGGTCTTGACCTTACCAAAGACGCCAGAGCGATGTTCCGTCTTCGGGATGCCTCTCAGGAAGCGAAAATCGAACTCTCCGGTGTCACCAAAACCCACATTCTCGTTGAGGCCGTTGCCATGACGCAAAAAGGCCCCGTTACGGTGGACACGGAACTTACGCGCGCCAAATTCGAATCGCTGACAGGTGATCTGCTGGAAAGCACCATCGGCCCTTCACGGGAGGCCATTATCGATGCGGGCTTGCAGCCGGATGATATCAGTAATGTGCTGCTCGTCGGCGGCACGACCCGCATCCCCTACGTTCAGCAGCTGGTTCGTTCCCTGATTAACAAGGAACCTCGAAAAGATGTCAGTCCCGATGAGTGTGTTGCTCTGGGGGCTGCCATCCAGGCGTCCATTCTCGCACCGTTGGACGATGAACTGGAATCGACCGCGGCGGAATCCGTCCAGACTGACGGGCCGGTGATTGTCCACCTTACCCCGTTCTCGTTGGGAGTGGGATTGGCGGAAGACCGGTACGGAGTTTTGATCGAACGGAACTCGACTTATCCGACCGAAGCCCGCGACCTGTTCACGACGACACGCGATTTCCAGACCGCTATCTCATTCCCTGTCTATGAGGGGGAAGAGTCGGTGGCTTCTGCCAACACATTCCTGGATATGCTTCGCATTGATGGAATTCCGCCTGCTCCACGCGGCGTGCCCCGAATTGAAGTGACATTCCGACTCAACCAGGATCGGATTCTTGAAGCCACCGCCACGGATCTGACGACCAACAAGGAAGTCAGCGTGACCATCCTCTCCACCGACAACCGACTCGCTCCGGAAGAGGTGAAACGCCTGACCGACGAGGCCCGCAAACGGGTTGCGGAAATCATGAAACTGCGCCAGAGAGATAACCTGGTCAATGAAGCCGAAAGCCTGATCTACCGCGCCGAGCGAATGTTCGGTGAGTTTGATGACGCTCTTTCGGAAAGCGCCCGACGAGTGGTGGATGAACTGAAAACGGCCAAGGAATCCAATGACCATGATCGCATGGGCGAGATCATGGGAGAGCTGAACGAACTGCTCACCCGGATGGAAACGGCGGACTACTAAGTCGTTTTTCAGAGGGTAAGAAGTGAACAGGAACGGGTGGTCTTTTGTCCACTCAGTTCACTTTGTCCACAAAGGCCACTTTCAAAGAATATACTTCGACAGGTCCGTATCCTCCACAATGTCCTCCAGTTTCTTTTTCACAAAGTCGGAATTGACCACGACATGATGTTTCTCAATGTCAGGGGCATCGAATAGAACATCCTCAAGGACCTTCTCCATGATGGTGTGCAATCGCCGTGCCCCGATGTTCTCCGTCTCTTCGTTGATTTCAAATGCCATTTCGGCCATGGTTGTCACGGCATCGTCTTTGAACTCCAACGTTACACCGTCTGTTTCCACAAGGGCGATATACTGCTGAATCAGGGAGTTTTTCGGTTCACGAAGGATTCGTTCGAAATCCTCTTTTTCGAGTGGGTCCAGTTCCACCCGAATGGGAAATCTTCCCTGCAACTCCGGGATCAGGTCCGCCGGGCTGCTGCCGTGGAATGCCCCCGCCGCGATAAACAAAACGTGATCGGTTTGAACCATCCCGTATTTTGTGAAAACCGTCGTACCTTCGATCAGGGGAAGGATGTCCCTCTGGACTCCTGACCGGGAAACATCCGGCCCCGATCCACCCTCCCTGCCGACGATCTTGTCGATCTCATCCAGGAACACAATGCCGGTCTGTTCCACCTTGTGAATCGCTTCTTTCACCGCCGCTTCCATGTCGATCAATTTCCCTGCTTCTTCTTCCAGGATGATGGATCGAGCCTCCGAGATTTTCATGGCCTGACGTCGCCTCCGAGTCGGCAGCATCTTGTCCATCATCTCTTTCAGGTCGATGCCCAATTCCTCCAATCCCGCCCCGGACGGGAATCCGACCAGTACATTCCCCGCTTTCTCGGTCACCTCAAAATCCACCATGCGGTCGTCGAGTTTCCCGGCCCGCAGCATCTCCCGCAGACGTTCCCGACTGGCCTGCAACCTCTGTTTCCCCGCATCTGCGGAATCGACCGCTTCCTCCTCCGGAGCCATTCGCGCTCCCGGCATCAGCAGATCCAACAAGCGTTCTTCGGTCGCCTCCTCCGCGCCCAGCCTGGACTGCTCGGTTCTTCGGGTTCGTTCCCGTGTCACCGCCATCTCCACCAGGTCCCGGACAATCGAATCCACGTCGCGGCCCACGTATCCCACCTCGGTGAACTTGGAGGCTTCCACTTTCACAAATGGGGAGTCCTCCAGACGAGCCAGACGACGGGCGATTTCCGTCTTTCCGACTCCTGTCGGGCCGATCATGATAATGTTCTTGGGATAAATCTCTTCCTGGACGGCCAGGGGAAGCGCGCGACGGCGTGCCCGGTTCCGCAACGCAATCGCGACCGCCCGTTTCGCCTCATCCTGTCCGACAATGTACTTGTCCAATTCCGTGACGATCTGACGCGGTGTCAGACCTTCAATCCCACCGTGGGAAGACACTAATTCAAATTGAACGACATCCTGGTTCACAGTGTACTTAGTCCTTTGAGTTCCGTTTTTTCGATGGGGGTCCCTCGGAAGATTTCGGCAACGCTTCCAACACAAATTCCTGGTTGGTGAACACGCAGATCCTCGCCGCCAGGGCCAGAGATTCCCGTGCAATCGACTCGGCATCCATATCGGTAAACTTTAATAGCGCCATAGCCGCCGCCTGTGCGAACGGGCCGCCGGAGCCGATGGCGATCACGTCCTCGTCCGGCTCAATCACATCTCCGTTCCCCGAAATCACAAGGGTGTTCTCTTCGTCGCATACAATCAACAGCGCCTCCAGGTGACGCAGGGCACGATCCATCCGCCAGTCCTTTGCCAGTTCCACCGAAGAGCGCACCAGGTTCCCCCGGTACTCATCCAACTTTGCCTCGAACTTCTCGAATAGCGTAAATGCGTCCGCGCTCGCACCGGCGAATCCGACGACGACGCGGTCATCGTGGAGACGTCGCACCTTCCGTGCGTGGTTCTTCATGATCGTGTCGCCAAGGCTCAGTTGCCCGTCTCCTGCGACAACGACTTTCCCATTCCGGCGGACAGCCAGAATCGTTGTAGAACGCCATTTCTGATCGGAGTATAACTTCATGGAATCACCTCATTCCCTCTAAGGTTTATGATACGGTGGAGCTTCTTTCCGGGCAATGCAACCGTACGCCGATCTCACCGACTTCGCGCGACTCCCACCCTGCCACACGAATCGGCCAATCGACAACGGCTGCAATGCGGCGAAATCGGGACACACAGATTCTGCCCGAATGTCACCAGCAGATCATTGAATTCAATCCAGTATTGTTCGGGCAGCTTCGCCCTCAATGCGAATTCCGTCTCTTTGGGCGTTTGTGTTTCCACATATCCCCAGCGATTTGGAATCCGATGCACATGAGTATCCACGCAGATCCCCGGCAAACCGTGCCCCTTGGTCACTACCAGATTGGCCGTTTTCCGCCCAACGCCATTCAGGGTCAATAAGACATCAATCTCCGCAGGGACCTTCCCTCCGAATCGCCGCAATAAGTCCTGACAAATCAGGTGAATATTTTTTGCTTTTGTGTTATAGAAACCGACCGGATAGATGATTTTTGCGATTTCTTTCTCCGGGATCTGCAGCATCTCGTTTGGAGTTTCTGCAATCGCGAACAGGCGCATGGATGCCGCATGGGTGACTTCATCCTTTGTCCGAAGGCTCAAGAGGCAGGAGATCAGAACCTGAAACGGATCCCGGCGGCGTGCAATCCGCGTGACAATCGGTTCACGCCACTCCGTGACCATTTCGCGAAGCGTTCGCATTGCCCAATGGATATTTCGATTCGAGATCATTTCCCGGACGGCTCAACTTCTTCCCGCTTTGTGACGGATTTCAGCGCATTGGTCATGGTCCATTCTCTGACCACGGAACCTTGAGGTCCACGGATGCAGTTGTGATAGATCTCTTTCACAAGCCCCTGCTTCTTGTCCCACCACGCCTCACGAATTGTGATGATCTTGCAGGTTCCCTCTTGATTGTCAAACTCGGATTCCGTCCCCTCCATGATCTTTCTACAGGATGCAAACGTCCCCGCCGGGACCTCGACCTCCTCATCCGGCAGACGTTTGACCGTGCGGGTGAACGGCGAACGGCTCCGCTCCTCACCGCCCGGCAGACCGCGCACAATCAACGTATGGGCCGTTTTGGTTTCCTTTCCAACCTCCAAATCCGCATACGGATTGGGAATCGGAGGATCGAACTCGATCCGCTCCTCGAATGTTCCCTGAGAAACAATCTCCTGTACCCGATTGAAATCGGAATCAAAGAACAATTCGCGCTTTGTACCGAGGGCTGCCGGATCGTAGTGTTCCTGTACCACCCGGCAATTCCGATCCGCTACTTCTTCTTCTCGAAGCACAGTCAGAACATAAAGCCCTGTTGCCTTCTCCTCGGGAAACGGCATCTCGGTTTCGTTCTCGTAAGTCCGGATTTGTCCGATCTCGTAAGGGAATTCCGCGGCGAAAGATGGCAAGCAAGCGAGATTAAGAATGACCGACCAAAACGCTGTTACTCTATAGTCAAATAATCGAATACAATTCACGTTCTATTAACTCCTGCGAAAATCCCAGTTCAGGCATTTCAAGCCGCATAGATTTCAATTCCTTCGTTCAGAATTTCGCGATAGATCAACCCCACTTGGTTCTCGTACTTGTCTAAATCCTGTGGCGTTGCCACTACGAT
>JAKPYU010000491.1 GCA_029568995.1 Candidatus Omnitrophota bacterium
TCTTTCAATACGTCTGACAAATTTCTCATAATTGCCCGATGCGGACAAGGAACGGTCCACCGGGCGAAGAGCGTACGATCACATATACAGGTCCTCTCCCAACTCGATCCGCCTGTTTTCCAGCATGGCCGTGTTGGCGGACAGAACCATAACCGCGTCGTTCCGGCCTTTCACAACATCGCAATAGGGCTTCCGTCCCGAACGGACACAATCGAAGAATTCCGAGAGTTCGATATCCTCAAAGTCCATGCCCGCCATGGGACGCCCGACCGGTTCGCCCTGGTCTTCCTGGGGGGCCATGCTCAAGTTGTGTGTTGCGCCGGAGGTAATCACGGCCGCCGCCCGTGCAGCCTGCTCCGCTTTGGACATGGCTTTGTCGCCCCAGGCCATCTCGGGCGCAGAAGGCTCATGGAACAGCACCCCTCGGTTTGTTGTCAGGAGAATCGTACCCCATTCACCCATGATCTGTTCCGATGCACCGTCGTGCGAATTTGCCCCGATGGAGGTATATACAACCTTGGCGATATACGGATTTTCTTTCAGTTTCCTTAAGGCTTCCTCCCCCTGGCGGCATTCGGCCAACCCTGTCGGTTCGGAAGAAAAGAACGCTTTGCGATTGTGGTCATTCGGCTCGATCTTGAATTCATAAATGACGTTGACATTGTCAAATATCTCCCGGTCATCCAGCCAATAGTCTTTCCCGCCGACCCCCATGACCGCCGATGGATGGCATCCCAGAACCCAGCTGGCCACATCCAGCTGATGGCTGCCCAGTTCCGTCATGATCCCGCCGGAGGATTCCCAGAAGAATCGCCAATTCCACCAATGCTCATAATCCGGATAGCACTCCCGAACGACATCGTATTCCTTGCCGGGAGGGAAATCCTCTCCCATATACCCGCGTCGCCAGGCCATATTTCTGTTCCACTGACAACGAATCAGGGTGATACGGCCCAGGCGACATTCGTTGTAAATCAGAGAGAGAGCCTTGCGGTAAATCGGGCTGTAGCGACGCTGCAGCCCTACTTGGAGAAATTTGCCCGTCTGTTCGGAGACTTTCACCATTTCAGTGGCTTCGTCGATGGTGAGCGCCATGGTCTTCTCGCAGAAGACATATTTCCCGGCTTTCATGGCTGCGATGGAATGGCGGGCATGCCAATGGATCGGGCTGGTGACCACAACACAGTCGATATCCGCTTTTTCCAGCATTTCCTCGTAACGCTGGTAGGTCTGTATGTTCGGGTCGGCGCAATACTGTACGCCGCTCGCCAGGTTTGGCGGCCAGAGATCGCAGAGAGCGGTGACTTTCACGTTGGGCAATTTCACCACCTTACGCAGCAGGTGGTTGCCCCGACTGCCCGTGCCGATCCAGCCCACCTGGATCAGGTTCCCGCTGTCTTGTGCGTTAGCCGTAATGGCCGGAGCCGCGCCCAGCGAAATCGCAGCGGCCAGCAGCCCGGACGTCTTCATGAAATCACGCCGGTCGGATGGATGTTTGTGGATCATGATTTTTACCCCGTCACACGTGGATTTTTAAAGCCGATTTTTTCGATTCGGAAATGCCCAACACTCTCGATCTCATCCATACAGAGTATTGCGCTGATTCCCCCGTGGGAATCGCAGTATTTCCCGGCTTCTTCCACGCTCATTCCAAAAAATGCTGTCGACGAGGCATCGGTTTCCAATGCCGTTGGGGCCAGCACAGAGGCACTCAACATCCCACACACGGGATAACCGGTGCGCGGGTTCAGAATGTGGCAGTACACTTTCCCTTCAACTGTAAAAAATCTCTCATAATTGCCCGATGTAGACAAGGAACGGTCTGTCAGGTGGAGGACTTCCACATGCCGCTCAAGATTGAGCGGATCGCGGATTCCCACTTGCCAGCCGTCCCGCTCCGGCGGTGCGCCCAGGGCATAGAACGTGCTCCCGCCTGCATTGATAAACGCAGACGTGATCCCGTTGCGCCGAAGAATCCCGGTGATGACATCCACTGCATGGCCTTTCCCGACCCCTCCGAGGTTGATTTCAATCCCCGGCTTGTCGAACCGCACTGTTCGCCGTTCGGGATTCAGATGAACATGATCCATGCCGGTTCGCGACAAAGCCTCGGCGAGGGTGTCGGCATCGGGTACAGTCCCCGCCTTGCGGAAGAACTGCCAGGCTCGCACAAGCGGGTGGATCGTAATATCGAACGCCCCGCCGGTTTCTTCATGGATCTGTTTACTGAACTGTAGAACCCCAAACAGCCCCGGCTCCACAATCACCTCTTCTTCCGCCGCACGGGCATTGATTCCCGAAATCTCACTGGTGATATCGAACACGCTCATCTGGTGTTCCAACCGGTCGATCTCTTCCAGCGCCAGTTCGACGGCCCAGTGCAGACGAGCCTTGTTCTCGCCATACAGGAGCAGGGAAAACTCCGTTGCCATGGCACGGTGATGTACTTCAAGGAAGGCAGGATTACAGTCCATCGACTCCAGCCTCAGGGATGATTCGGAATCATTGAATCACAGGCTTATTTAATCTCGTAGGGGCGGGTCTCAGATGTTTGTTGTCAAGACATGCATTACAGGTTCTATCAGGACATGCGTTACAGTTGAGAGTGAGAATCAGGAGGGGTCGAGAGGAATGTTGAGTCTCCGGACCCGGTGGTACGATAGGAGTTGCCTGCCCGGAGGACAGGGCTCCGCTGGAGAGCGACCCGAGCGCCGTGGCGGGTGACCATACAGGCGGGCAGGATCTCGTATCCTGCCTGTTTTGTTTCTGCCCGCCTGGTGGTCCCAAATGCGATAAACTCAAAGGGGCGGAGATCCGCATCCGGTTCCTCCTATTCTGACGAACGAGGAGTAACGAATGCCTCCGTTCTTCCTGATTCCCGATGAATCTGGCGGATGTACATGTGTCGATAACTGACCAACAGGTAGGGGGTGGCCTGCTCGATTCGGACCCGTTCTCCAGCCAGCGCTTCACACACGAAATAGCGATGGTGGTTGAAATCCAGACAGCCTTGCGAGTTGAGGGGTTTCACCAGGGCCCCCTCGGGGTATTCCCATTCCGGCGGATTCGGATTGTAGGCCCGAACACTGGGTTGATAACGAGAAGCAGGAACTGACATGTCCAAGGCTTCGTGCGGCCGAATTGCGTTGTATTCATTCCGAAATTCCGTCAAAGCTACTTTCCATTGCAGAAGTGTTTCCGGCAACCCGCGGTGTTTCATCGCCGCTTTCAACGTTCGGTGAAACCGCTCCACTTTCCCTTGCGTCTGAGGGTGTTTGATCCCGCTCAGAGAAATCCGTATCCCCTGTTGAATCAACCGCACAGACACCCAGGTCAACCCCTGCGCGTTGCTGCTGCTCCACCACGGGGTCCCATGGTCCATCAACAGGGATTCCGGAACCCCGTATCTCTCGAATGTCTCGATTAGGCACCCATACACACTCTCGCCTCGTTGGTTTGGTAACCCATGCAACCCGACCAAAAAACGACTGTGATCGTCCAGGATCGACAGCGGATAACAATGCCCGGATAAGAGTGGATATTCTCCCTTGAAATCCATTTGCCATAACTCATTGGGGGCCTTCCGCTCAAATCGGTGCGTCGCCGCAGGGTGGCTTTCCTCCGGAGCAATCATTCCTCTCCGCTTCAGAATCCGATGAATGGTAATCTCCGGCAGATCAATCCCTTTCTCAATCCACAACCGATCCCGAAGTTTCCGGGCACCCCAGGAGTATCTCTTGCGAAATCGCTCCACTTCTTCCTCGATCTCTGGGGCTGTCCGGCCGGGGCTGTGATGCGGACGTCGGGATTTCTCCCGCAACTCCACGAAATTGCCCACCTCCCGGTATCGATTCACCCACCGATACCCCGTGGGGCGACTGATCCCAAATTCCCGACACAACTCGCTGAAATTGTCCCGTTGCTCCAATGCGCGCACAACAAACGCGATCCGTTGCTCCATCCGATTTGTCTCTTCCCAAGGCATGATTCTACCCCCACTCTCGTTGATTCTCACATGAGATCAGTGTAACGCATGTCCTGATAGAACCTGTAACGGATGTTATGATACCGTACATCTCAGACCCGCCCCTACGGCTTTCAATGGGCGGCCCCATTGGAATTCACCGCACTTGACCCGGAATGGTTCACCTGTTTGACTCATGCACCTTCAAATTCCCGAATCGAAGGCAATCATCAAAACAGGAGTGAACCATGGATCGAACGACAGGGCAAAACGCGGGATCTTCCGGTGTTCCGGGTGTCTCCGGCATTCAGATGTGGCTGGCGCTGACCGCGGCGTTGCTGGGATGGATGTTCGATGGAATGGAGATGAGCATATACGGCGTGATCGCCCGCCCTGCCCTGGTCGATCTCATGCCGGGTCACACGGATGCAGAGGTGAAATGGATCTTGAGCCTGACCTTTGCGCTGTTCTTGTGGGGTGCGGCAATCGGAGGCGTAATATTCGGTCGATTGGGAGACAAGATCGGTCGGGTGCAGACTCTGATGCTGACCGTACTGGTGTATGCCGGATTCACCGCACTGTCGGCGTTTGCCCATAACTGGCAGCAACTGGCAATCTGCCGGTTCATGGGCGCGTTGGGCATGGGGGGTGAATGGGGTGCGGGAGTCGCGCTGATTATGGAGACCTGGCCGGAGAAGAACCGGCCGCTTCTGGCAGGATTGGTCGGCAGCGCGGCCAATGTCGGATTCTGGATCGGGGCAACGCTTGCGCGGATTATTCAGGGCATCGCCGATTTCCAGTCAAGTTGGCTTCAATCCGTGATCCGCATCGAAAGCATGGCGCAGAGCTGGCGCTGGGTTCTGCTGCTGGGGATCTTCCCGGCGATCATTGCGATTCTGATTCGGCTCTTTGTGAAAGAGCCGCCACGTTGGGTTCAGTCCAGGGAGAAAAAAGAATCGTCCTCATTGCGCGAGCTGTTCACGCATTCATTCCGACGGCAGACAATTTGCGCCTCGCTGCTTTCCACGGTTGCGCTGCTGGGAACCTGGGGTTCGTTTCTGTGGCTGGCATCTTATGTAAGCAGCATCACCAGCGAACCCAGCGCGCCGGGCATTGTGGCGCAGTGGCAGGGGTATGGGCAGATCGTCGGCGGGGTGCTGGGCGGTCTGGTGGGGTATTGGATCAGCCGTCGGGCCTCGTATGCCGGACTGTGTGTGCTGGCCTGGGCATCTGTTGTTGCGCTATATGGGCTGCACAGTGAATTTGGAATGTCGATGTGCCTCTGGGGGATCTTTGCGGGTCTGTGGGTCACCGCGTTTTTCGGTTGGCTGCCGCTCTATATTCCCGAACTGTTCCCGACCCGGATTCGGGTTACCGGCGAGGGATTCTGTTACAACATCGGCCGCATCATCGCGGGATTCGGGGTCCTGGGCGCGGGTGCTCTGGCGGGGATGTTCGGCGAGGGCGCTCAGGGATTTCAGAAAGGGGGCATGGTAATGGCG
>JAKPYU010000493.1 GCA_029568995.1 Candidatus Omnitrophota bacterium
TCTGTCAAGACCGGACAGCGCGTGAAACAAGGCCAACGGATCGCCAAATCCGGATCGACCGGAAGAACCACCGGCCCCCATCTGCACTTTGAGGTATGGGACAGCCGCAAACACATCAATCCTCTTTATGTCTTGCCCCCACTCCCGGGAACCGAAACCTACAGCCAGAAATAAGATTCGCTTCATATCTGCATCAAACATCCATAGTCTCAATGCACCCTCATTGAAAGGAAATCCACCATGTCTCCACTCTCGCTTGTCATTGCCGTCATACTCACTCAGACACCGAACGTTGTTGACTTGACCCATGCGCCGGGTGTCGAGGCAAGCATTGTCATTTACGGCCAGGGGTATTTTCCCGTGATGGATAAGACTCCCGATGGAGAACTGGCGGTGGTTCTGCGGGGTGGCGGCGGCCACCTGGGAATCGGCGGTCGGTTGGATCTGCTGTTCTCAAAAGACGGATTGCTCTGGTACGGAATGCGGAACGCAGTGGACACCTCGGCGGACGACCGGAACCCGGCGTTCGGGATTACTCCTTCCGGGCGGATTCTCCTGGGAATTCATCACCAGGATGGGTACAACGGGCATGGGACTTACCAGAGTAGTTACGGACTGGCACGGGATATCCAACTGTATTCCGACGACCGTGGCGTGAACTGGTCCGAACTGAAGCCGCTGAAGTATGAAGGGCTGGAGGCAACCTCCCCGTACGGCAGGATCATCCGCCTGAAAGATGGAACTTACATGCAAAATGTCTATGGCCCGCACGCGCCGAAGGTTCCCAATATGCCTGCGGCGGAAAAGGGCGTGGATTATGCATACATCATCCGATCCACGGACGAAGGGCAAACATGGGGTGACCCTTCCTGGATCGCCGCAAATCACAATGAGACCAGCTTGCTGCAACTGGAGAATGGGGATCTCCTGGCCGCGGCTCGCTGCGACCGACCGAAGTCAAATACGGATCTCTATCGCAGTTCGGATCTGGGCCGAACCTGGAACCTTATGATCGCAGCTACAAAAGAAGACGGGGAGCATCCAGCGGACCTGATCGACCTGGGCAACAACAACATCCTGATGATCTATGGGAACCGCCGAGATGAAAAGAAAGACATTCGGGGGATTCTCTCGCGGGACGGCGGTAAGAATTGGGACACCGACACTGTTCTGAGCCTGACCGAACCCGTCACGGGCGATTTCGGATACCCCAGCGGCGTGGTCTTGGGTGAGAACCTGGTTATTGTCCACTACTGGGCGGGCAATCCACCGACCCACTATGACGGAACCCACGCTCAATGCCGCGCCACGCGGATACCGATTAAGGTTATTCTGGGGGGGAAGTAGACGGGTGGTCTTCTACTGGATTCCGTCATTGCGGGTGCCAGACTGGCAGTGCCGGTGATTTGGCAAAGAAAGCATGGTCTCGTGGCGGTGGTGCTCGTCCGGTCATCGCGAGCGCGACACCGGCGGGGCCGGTGATTGGGATCAAGAAAGCATGACCTCACGGAACGGCGATGACCCGTCATCGCGAGCGCGACTCCGGCGGAGCCGGTGATTGGGACCAAGAAAGCATCGTGTCTCGGGCGATGGGCGAAGGACTGTAAGGCTCGCACAGATTCCTCCCCCGAAGATCGGGGGAGGTCAGGTGGGGG
>JAKPYU010000508.1 GCA_029568995.1 Candidatus Omnitrophota bacterium
GGAGCCGTCTCTTGCGATAGCATGTGGGGCAAGAATATTTTGTTGAGGGATTTCATTTGTAGAACACCGGGCATTGGGATCATAATACGTTGGAGAAAGACTGACGAACATGCGAGCGAAACAAACTGGGTCGGGAATTGCGCTTCTTTTCTGTGGGATCACCATGCTGGCATTGAGTGGCGTTCTCTTCGCTGTTGCAGCAGCGGAGTCGTACGCACAAGGCGGACCGCTTCTCGCCCCCTTTCCCCTTGCCCCAACGAACGGAAAAGTCATCACCCGCGTGGAGGCATTGGGCGGTGTGATGTTCTCCTGGACTGCGGTGGAAGGAGCGCAATCGTACGTTCTTCAGCTGAACATCCTGGGAACCTTGCAGCAATACCCTTCAACCGGGACCTATCAATTTATCTCTCTGAATTATGCTTCCGGGACTTCGGTTGAATGGACTGTGTGGGCACTGGATTCATCGGGTATCGAAGGAGCGCATAGTGCGGTTCGCTCTTTCCTGATCGGTAGCACAGTCACGCCCACCCCCACGCCGGTGGGCACACCAACGCCGTCGGCGGTTCCTGAACTGCTCGAACCGCAAGAAGGGGCCACTTTCACGACAGATCAACTTCGCGAAGGGATTCAATTGAATTGGACGGCGATATCAGGGGCTTCGGGATATCGAATCAATCTCACCCTGGATAGTGTTCCCGTGCCACCCCGATATGCCGAGCGGCCCCCGTTTCAGCTGGTGCTCGATCTGAACCAGGCTGGAACCATCCGGTGGGCGGTTCAGATACTGGGGAGTTACGGAGAACCCGGAGTGAGCAGCGGCAGCCGCCTGATTCTTGTCGTGAAGGGCGCGGCGACCCCCACCCCCACGCCGGTGCTACCGGATGCGCCGCAACTCCTGTCGCCGGAGGACCGAGCGTGGATTCGAAGCAGCGAATGGGTGAACGGTGTCGGATTTCGCTGGACGGAAGTTACCGGGGCGATTCGATATGCTCTTCAGGTCCAAAGCAAAGCCCGCGTGGAATACTGTCAAGAGACAACACAGTCGTCAGCCCAGGTTGTTCTCGATCTCCTGGCGGAGCGGGATCTGTTCTGGTCTGTGGCGTCCGTGAATGTCGCCGGGGCAACGGGTTCTTATGCACCGGCTCGGAAAATCCGTGTCCGTCTCGGCGCACCGGGCGACTTGAATATAACCGGGACCATGGAAGCCATTGATGCGTACCTGTTCTCTTCCACGTGGGCCGATGATGGTTCAACCTCGCTGTTTCATCGCGCGGACCTGGACGGAGATGGAACGGTCACAAGAACCGACTTGCTCGATTTGATGGGTATACTCAGTCCGTAAATCGAAGGATTATCGAAGCGGCTATGCGAACACGAGTTAAAATTTGCGGGATTACCTCGCCGGAAGATGCGCGGTTTTGTGTGGACGCCGGGGCTGACGCGCTGGGACTCAATTTCTATCCCCCAAGCCCCCGTTCCATCACGATTGACCGGGCGTTGGAGATTGTTGCCTGCGTCCCGTCGTTTGTTTGCCTTGTCGGGATTTTTGTTGATCGGACCGGGGATGAGATTCGCCGGGTCATGGAACGGGTAGGTTTGCACTTGGCGCAGGTTCACGGATCGGAGATCTCAGAGATCCCGATTGTCCCAATTCTTCGGGTGAGACGAATTCGGTCAGCCGAGGATGTTCGTGCCCTGGAGCCGATGCCGGACCCGGTGGTTCTGGTGGACACCTATCGAAGGGATCTCCATGGAGGCACGGGGGAGACATTCGACTGGACTCTGGTGCGCGAGGTTGCCCGAAAAAGACGGATTATCCTGGCGGGCGGGCTTACCCCGGAGAATGTCGGCGAGGCAATCCGCCTGGTTCGGCCGTATGCGGTGGATGTGGCCGGCGGGGTAGAGTATTCTCCCGGGCAGAAGGACCCTGAACGAGTGTCCCGATTTGTGGATGCGGTGCGGAATGCGGATAGCGAACTTGGGGAATCCGAGGATTGAATTTGGACTATCGTTTCTCACGGTCATCCTGGCGTTCACGAAACACCATGCGATGCCCCGCTTTCTTCTCTTCGGGACGTTCTTCTCGCAGGGGCAGCCGCATCCGCATCACACCCCGTTCCTGAATCTCGTCCTCCAAGGATCTTTCGGCTGCCTCCATTTCATCGGAGGTGTTTTTTAACTCATTGCGCTGTTGAACCAACTCCTCCATCTCCTCGGATTCCACGCCGATCATCTGGCGTATCTCTTCAGGGGATTCCGGCAGCAGGTCCCGCAATGTAATCGTCCGTCCGTCCGGTCCGGTCATTTTCCCGCCTCGCTCAATCAGTTTTTGAATCTTTCGATCCAGATTCCCTGTCAGGCCGGACTTCTCCCGAAGCGCCTCGGTCAGGCAGGCAATGATCATATCGCATAGATTCACCTGCAGTCCGACGACTTCCTTCCACTTCCGTACGAATTGCAGCCGATACCGCAAGGAGGCTTTGAAATCGGCGTGTAGTTTTGTCAGGTCCAGGTGGGCCTGCTGCTTGGCCTGCCCGAGTTCCTCACGCGCTTCTTCGATTGCATCCTCATCCTGTTCCACCTGCGCCTTCTGAAGTTGATCGATGGCAACCAGGATTCGGGCCAGATTGATATTGTCGCCCATGACTTTGCGGATGCGCAGGTCGGCGGACAGCAGATTGTCTTTCAGGGTCCGCATCTGGGATTTTCCGACACGCAAGGGGGATAACATGCTGCGGATGGTTGAGGGATTGGCTTCGGGACGAGAGACCAGCTCAGTTCCCAAATTCTGCGCAACGTCAATGGAGCCGAGATAATCCTCGAATAGAACATCGCCGTCGCCCTGCAGTAATTTGTGTTCGAATGGGGTCTTTGCCTCCGAAAGGCCCAATACACTGGTGAGAAGATCCGCTACCATAGGACTGTTTCCCTCTCGAAGCGCCGGAATGGACAGCGTCCGGCAGCGAGGTCAGGTCTTATTATCCAATAAGTATAACCATCATACCATGTGGTTTCAAAACCGTTGGGGGGTGTGTGGAGGTTTTTTTGAGTTGCCGGAGAGTTGGACTGAATCCGGAACCGTACGTAGAAGGATACCTCAGAACATGAATTCATCCGGAATGGAAAATGAAAATCAGTGGGCCGA
>JAKPYU010000521.1 GCA_029568995.1 Candidatus Omnitrophota bacterium
GGGTATCCCATGGCAATCCTCCTGGTATCTAGTCATATAACTAGATACCAGGATACAACAAAAACAGGGCGAAATCAAGAGAAAATTTCACCCAATGTAATTTTTAGCCCGTTTTCTCTAGTAAAAGGCCAAACTCCAGGGTTGGGGTGAGGGAAAGCAGCCTGGTAATAGGTCAGCTTGGTTACGGGACGCTGGCCGCATCTGCAATGCAACACCATGGGATGAAGATGAACGATCTCCATACATCCAACGGATCGCTCCTGAATATCCAGGACCTGCACACCTATTTCTACACCAGCGATGGGGTTTCTCGCGCGGTGGACGGAGTCACGTTTGGCGTGCGACGCGGCGAGACCCTGGGACTGGTGGGCGAATCCGGCTGTGGGAAAAGCGTCACCTCGCTTTCCATTCTTCGCCTGATTCCGTCGCCCCCCGGACGGATTACCGGGGGAAGGATTCTGTTTCAGGGAAACGATCTTCTTACCCTTTCGGAACGGGAGATGCGCAAGATTCGGGGCAATGCCATCTCCCTGATTTTCCAGGAACCGATGACCGCGCTCAATCCGGTGTTCACCGTGGGAGACCAGATCGGTGAGGTGTTTCGCATACACCGGAAAATGAACCGCCGTGAGGCGTTCGAGGCCTCGGTTGAGATGATGGAAAAGGTGCGTATCCCGGAGCCGCGCCAGCGTGCCGGTGAATATCCGCATCAACTGTCGGGCGGAATGCGTCAGCGGGTGATGATCGCCATGGCGCTCGCGTGCAGCCCCGACCTGCTGATTGCGGATGAACCCACCACGGCCCTCGATGTCACCGTCCAGGCGCAGATCCTCGCCTTGATGGAGGATCTCAAGAAACGGATGGATGCGGGCATCATCCTGATCACACACGACTTGGGAGTGATTGCCGAGGTCGCCGACCGGGTGGCGGTCATGTATGCGGGGAAGATTGTCGAGGAAGCCCCGGTGCATCGGGTTTTCGCCGACCCCTTACACCCGTATACGCGTGGATTGCTTCGGTCTATTCCACGGCTGGATGCGGGTCCGGGGGAACCGTTGCATGTGATCGAGGGGGTGGTTCCAAGCCCGTTGCGTCATCCATCGGGGTGCCGTTTCCATCCGCGCTGCGAACAGCGCATGGAGTCCTGTTCCCGAATCGAACCGGAATTGCGTATCCTGGAGGATGGACGGCAGGTGCGTTGCCTGCTCTATGAAACCCAGGAGGCGACGGCAGCCGTTTCCATGGGAAAGAACCTCACAAACGAGGCTTCCATTCGGGATTGATTTTTGGACTTGCATTCCGGGTGAGCCGGTGTCAGAATTGTTCTCAAACAACGAAGGATCTTTTATTCCCGCGAATGGGGCGCGGCTACCATGCTTGACGAACGAAATCTGTCCATTCACAAGAAAAA
>JAKPYU010000525.1 GCA_029568995.1 Candidatus Omnitrophota bacterium
ACTATCAAGAATGCGGAAGCTGGTGATCCGAGTCCCTGTGGAAATATCCCACATCTGAACCCATGTCTGGCCGGGCACGCCATTTGTAATACCGATTGCCAATAGCAGGTTCTTACCCGAACCGTCGCGATCTGCCAGGACGAACCGATTGGCTTCCGGATGGGCGAATTCGGCGTTGTCGAGAACCTTCAGTCCGGCATATTTCAATGTTCCGGCGTTCTTGTTTGCATTCCATGCTTGGACCCAGGTTCGTTTGACGGATTCATTGGTCACCCCAATGGCAACTAATTCATCATTCGGCTCCGAATCCACATTACCCGCCAGAAACTGGTTCAGATCCGGCAACGCAAATTCCGCAGCATTCAGAACTCGGAAGGAGAATAGGTCATAATGATTCAGCGGCGATCTCAGTTGGCAGTACGTTCGGGGCGGCGTCTCGTTGGTCACTCCAACGCAGAGAAGTTCCTCCGTGCCGTCCGAGTTTACATCCGCAGCCATGTAGTGATGCCATGCCGGATTGGTGTAATCGAAAGCCGAATCGGGCAACAGTCGGATGGTCTTCAGACGAGTGGATGTCTCCGGCTCCCAGGTCTGGAGATAATATCTCCAGGATTGGTCTGCAATTGTGGCAACCCCGGCAACCAGCAATTCCTTCTTGCCATCGTTGTCAACATCGGCAGGAATGTAGTCGTTCAATCCCGGATTCTGATAGGCGGAGTCCTCAAGAACTCGGAAACTCGGACGGATTTTCGCGCCGGTCATCAGGTCCCGAACGGAGATCCAGGTCTTCAAACTGGCTTCTTGCGTGATCTCCGCCGTCACCAATTCGTGAGTCCCATCTCCGTCGAAATCCATCGTCAGGAATCGGTCCCACTCAGGATGGGCGTACACGGGATAGAGATAACCGTCAATCAATTTTCCCCCACCGAGTCGCAGTCCGGTCAACGGATCGAACACCTGAGACCACACCTGGGGATTGGTATGGCCGGTGAATCCGACTGCCAGGAAATTGCCCGGATTGGCGACAATTCGACGCGGAGCACGGGAGATTCGGAAATTCGCCGCTGCCGTGCTGGTAGAGAGTGCTTCGTTCTGCGCCCGAAAAACGGATTGAAAATCACCTACCTGCGTCGCAGCCGGAATCCAGCTGAAAACACCCTGGTTAGCGAACGACAAGAAGGAAGCACCTGCCGGACCCGACAGCAGACTCAATGTGACCGGCGGCGATCCGGCGTCCGTCGCGCTGAGATTCAGATCAACCGAATTCTCCACCCGGCTTCCAATGGCTTTCGTGATGGTGACCGGCTGTCCATTATGGGTCAGCGTGATCACGGGCTGTGAGATCGGCGTCGCTGTTGCCATTACCATGGGGGTTGGTGTCACAGTCGGCATGTCGGTAGCTGCCGGTGTCACCGTTGGCGTGCTTGTAGGCGTATCCGTGGGCGTTGGCGTCACAGTAGGCGTGCTTGTGGGCGTATCGGTCGGCGTCGCTGTGGGCGTATCGGTCGGTGTCGCTGTGGGGGTGTTCGTCGGCGTATCCGTGGGCGTGCTTGTGGGCGTATCGGTCGGCGTCGCCGTGGGGGTATCGGTCGGCGTCGCCGTGGGGGTATCGGTCGGCGTCGCCGTGGGGGTATCGGTCGGCGTCGCCGTGGGGGTATCGGTCGGCGTCGCCGTGGGGGTATCGGTCGGCGTCGCCGTG
>JAKPYU010000536.1 GCA_029568995.1 Candidatus Omnitrophota bacterium
GATTCGGGAACTTCGATGTGATGCGTTACAATCAACCGAAGGCGGGCATTGGCATCCTTCGGAATCGTCACGGTGCGCTGCAATACAGCGGGTGTCTCGCGATTTAACGGATGCGTTACCAGGACATTCTCCCGCCCCAAGTGCGACTTGCGCAGTCCGGGATTCATCTCCTGTCCGCAGTCGAACAGTTCCCAGTCCGCATTCCAGTCCTTTACGGCCATTTTTAATCTGTTTGTACGAATCGCGGCGTCGTGTTCGCTCCAAAATGGCTTATATTCCTCCACCATAGCATCGGTGAACTGCTCCAGCTTTCTTGGCGGTGCGGGATCTTGTACCGCAATCTGTAAAACTACTATCCCGTTCTCCGTCACTACTTCCCCGTCGTATTCCGCAACAACTTCCTTGGCGTATTTTGCACAGGTATCGGCGAGTGTATTGAAATTGTAATTCGTGTACGAAAAGTACTTATCGGCTATTGCCGGAATCCCGGCAGTGTATTTCGCCGGGATATTCGAGTAGCCGGAGATCACACCGAGGATCGCCGCGGCGCTGGAGGGATTGCAGTCGGAATCCTGCCCGCATCGCGTGGTGATCTCGAGCGTCTTGTCCCAATCTCCTTCGCCCCAAAGAAGACCGATAGCGATATAAGCGCCATTTAATTTCGCGTCGATATTGAACGGATTATTCGCGCCGCAGATATCGTCCTGCCCCCATTTCTTCTCCAGCAATTCCCAACACGGTCGCCAGTCTTTCGGGTCTTTCTCGTAGGAGTCCAGGACATCCTTTATCAACATCCCATACTCGCTTTCGGCGGGAATGGCGCGGTGGCCCGCCCGCACGATTTCGACAATGTTATCCTCAAAAAAAGCAACAGAGCTCATCGCTGTAACAAACATGCCGCCGTAGACCCCATCGCCATAATTCATGATATGCCCGAACCGGTTGCAGAAATCCTGCGCAGCCAGCGGCATACCGGGACAAAGCAATCCGAACAGGTCCGACTCGATCTGAAAGTCGATATCGTCCGCATGACGGTTATACTTGGGGTGGCCGGATTTCGGCGCAGAGATACCCAGCCGAAGGTTATCGCGCGCGGCACGGTTCGCGTGCCAGAGATCGTATTTCGAGTCCCGGAAGAACCAGCCCGCATCCCGCGCGGAAATGCCGATCCCCTTCGCTTCGATGGCCTGCAAGAATGTCATTTCGACATACAGATCGTCCTGCTCGATGGAGTTGTCGATATATTCCGGCTTCCATTCGCGGAACTCCCCATCATCGATCTTGCCTTGGGATCGGAATTCATAAGGCGCACCGTAGCTCACGCCGATCATCTGCCCCGCCCAGCCGCCTTTCATCTTGTCGATATAAGTGCTCAGCGGCATGGGGCGAAGAGTATCCGAATAAGCGGAAATACCGATCAGGGCAAACAGGCAAAGACAAACGAGCGGAAACGCGAGCCGTCGAGGCATGGAAATATCCTCCTGAAACCGTGAATTGAACAAACGTGATAATAGTCTGGTCCTTTTGAACACGCAACTGTCGAAAGTCGGAGTTCTCCCTGTCCACAGCGTCCACCCCGTCCACAGTGTCCACCTTCTTTGCGCTTCCCTGAAAAACCAAACCGTCGGAAGTTGGCGTTTTCTCGATCTCCTGGTATAATGGAACCACAAACGGGGGCGACACGGTTTCGACGGAAACGTGTAGTCCTGGAGAGCATGCCGAGGGCCGTCTCCTCGATAATCCGGCGGACCGCTTAAAGTAACTGCGGACTACGAACTTCCAATGGCCGCCTAAGGGCGGTCACGCCCCATGCGCCTGGGCCTCTTTGGGCGTGTGACGGCGTCATAAAGGAGAGGCTGGCGGGCAGGGTAGTCTCGGCCAGGCCTGCAAGATCCCGAGAGACTGGCCGGTTCCAGGTTGTCTCCGTACCGGACCCGGCGAGAACAAACGGGGGCTAAGCATGTAGGGCTCCAGCGGTGAGCGCTTTCGGACGGGGGTTCGACTCCCCCCGCCTCCACTC
>JAKPYU010000539.1 GCA_029568995.1 Candidatus Omnitrophota bacterium
GCGGTCATGGTCACCGTATCGAATGTCCCGTTCAGCCCCCGGAACTGCGTGCTGTCCTCTCCCGCCGAGTTTCCAAGACGTGAGACAAACCGCATCATGAATCCTTTGGGGAACAGAAAGGCGCTTTCCATGGTGTCGTAATGCTCCCGTTTCTCTTTCCAGATCAGGGTTCCGCCCAGGCCGACAGCGCTTTCCGGCACCGGATCGTCCATGAACCATGTGCCGACATCAATAATGTGCGACCCCAATAGCCCCACCAAGCCGATGGTGTAATCCCGGTACAGGTGCCAGCAGCTCAGGCGGCAGGGATCGAACGGGCGTTGCGGCAGGTACATTAAGAACTGCTCCCAATCGACATCTTCCTTTTTCATATCGGCGTAGGTCTGGGGATCATCCAGCCAGCTGGGGACATTGCGGTTCCAGCAGCATTCCACCTCGGTGATCGGACCGAGAACGCCGGTCTGCACAAGTTCGCGGGCCTTCTGGAACCACGGACTGCTTCGACGCTGGGTTCCGACCTGGCAGACGACTCCAGTGGATTCCACGGCATCCACCGCCGTACAGGCATCGGCCAGGTTGTTCGACATGGGTTTCTCGCAGAACACGTGTTTCTTTGCGTACGCCGCTTCCGTGAGAATTCGGGAGTGCGCAAAATCGGGGGTCGCGATCATTACCGCGTCCACATCGCTCAGGGCAAGCACATCGCGATATCGTTGAAATCGTTTCGGGTCCGTTCCGAAGTTCGCTTTCACTTCATCGCCGGTCTTGTTCAGGTTCTTCTTCCAGACATCGCAGACCGCAACGATTTCCGCGTTGCCTTCCTCGCCAAGTTCCTTGACAACGCTTCTCAGGTAATTCCCGCGCCCGCCGCAGCCGATCAGCCCGATACGGATCCGATTGTTTGCGCCCAGGGCGCGACGGCTTGCCGACATACCGGATGCGGCCAGAATCCCCGCGGCCCCGGTCACCGTGGTTTTCAGGAACGAGCGTCGATCGGAACGGTTTTCCAACATGGTTCTTCTCCTCGGCGAGAGTGGTTTGTTTTGAGTATGACTATACAGGAAACGATTGTATGGCGGGAGATGCGTAGTGCGTGCTGCGGGGAGTGTTTCCGGCACTCCCCCCATGGTGCGGCGGGGTGCGGTCAGAGTGGAATCTACGCTTCCCGCATCATTGCGCGAAAGCCCGCTTGCTCGAAATGTACGTCCGTCGTGAGTGCATCCGTAATCCCATAATCCTGCATCACAAGGAACGAGATGCAATCCGTAAGGCCCCATTCCTTGTCGAGTCGTTCGCGGTACAACTCCAGGGCACGCAGGTAGAGAGGCTCGGACACCGACACAATCCGAATATTGGGATCGCTTTCAATCGCGTCCAACAGCTCGATAGCCGCGCTGCGATATCGCCATCGGGACAGGGAATTGCCGATTTCCACCAACACCGCACGTGTGGTGATCAGACGGACACCAGTGGATTCCAAACGTTCCGCAAGCGAGATGGCCCGGATGTGAAACAAGTCGTTCGGTGAAGACAGCGCAATGGCGTATGCCGTGTCCAGGAATGCCTCAGCCATTATTCCGGCTTTCTTCGCCGTAGAGATACGTATGCAGATTCACTGCCCAATCCGAGGGACCGTCCAAGTTAAGAGATCGAGCAGTGCGCAGAAAGGATGTCTGGCGGCTCGCACTGGATTCGACGGATTCGATTGTAATCCGGACTCGTGTGTTCGGTTCCAGGGCCACGGGGTCCTGGGGGCGCAGGACTTCTCCATCGAAGATCGCCTGGATTGTCTTGGACATTGTCAACCTCCGACTGACTTGCTGCCGATAGTATAGCACCTTCTTCCATCGGTCTCATGGTACATGAGTCGGTCCGTTGCCCCTTGGAGTGCGGCAGCGTAGCTGCCGCCCTGGAGTTTGGCCTTTTACTAGAGAAAACGGGCTAAAAATTACATTGGGTGAAATTTTCTCTTGATTTCGCCCTGTTTTTGTTGTATCCTGGTATCTAGTTATATGACTAGATACCAGGAGGATTGCCATGGGATACCC
>JAKPYU010000571.1 GCA_029568995.1 Candidatus Omnitrophota bacterium
AGGTTGCTGGACGGTGGCGCGGGTACGGTCAAATCCGGTACGTCCGAATCATCCGGTGCAGCCAGGTCTGTGGGCGGATCGTATTTTGGTCCCGAAAAGATGCTGCTTGGGTTGTACCCGATCGAAGTTGGGCTGCGTCCCGTGTCGGTCGACGTGGAGTTGATTGCGACCTATCGACTAGGTCCGGTGTTCATGGAACCTCGGCAGAGGACGGTTCTCGAGTCCAGCAAGCGCAAGTCATCGACATTGGAAACAGTTGGCTTGATTGTAAGGCCCAATCCGGAACTGGGGGATGCCTCTGGTTCTTCGAAGGAAGAAGACATTCAACAACCCGATGATGTTTCCGGTTCTTTGAAGAAGAAGGGGATTCCACGTTTGACGCTTGAGCAGGCAAGGCTTGTTGCGTCCGCTATGAACGCGGTTCTTCCGTCGATGTACCGTGGGGCGGCTTTCGATTTGGGCGTGGCGCTTGATATACGGCACGAGGATCTGAGTCCCGATCGGGAACTCGATCCTGATGAAGGCATTGTTTTGTTTGATCTGGATCCTGATGGCAATGGATCCGCCCGTTCGGTCTATCGGGATGGCATTGAACTTCTGCTTCGACTGACCCGGTCGATGATCGAGCGTGTTCTTTATCACAACCGCCTCAGGGCACTTCATGATCAGTGGGGTGATGAAAACGAAATAATGGCCGGACGGGATCCGGTACAGCGTTACCAGGGTGCCCAGCTTAAGGGGGGCAGTGTTCCGTCTGTGCAAGGCGAGAACGAGCCGGCGGATCCTTCGGAGGCCGGACGTAAGATGGACCAGGCCGTCCGGAAAGGGGCTCTGGAGTGGCTTGACAGCCATCTCCGGCCGGAGGGCGGCGGCGGGTCTCTGGCGGTCGTCGGCAAGTACGGAAGCGGCGATGAGCCTGGCGAAGGAGACATTTTTGATATCGGGCGTAGCTGGTACAGCCAGGACGAGTCCGTGGCCGACCTGCTCTGGACCAAGCACCGCTGGCGGCTGGCCGGTGGCGGCGAAGCCGCACTGGATGTTGGCTTCGATCGCAAGACCGCGGAGCAGTCCAGACATTTCACCAGCAAGGACAATGTGCTTGCGTCGTATTTCCTTGTGTACGACGTCTTCATGAAGATAGATGCGTTCAAGTTGCCCGATAACCAGGGAATCTGGGGGGCGCCCCGGTTCAGCTGGCACAGGAATCCGGAAAGCCAGGTTCCCGAGCCGTGCGGACAGGGACTGCCGACGGATCCGACTGTCGTTGAGTACCACAAGTTTGCGACTGCTGTCGCCGCCCATTCATATCCCGCACTGGAATCGCTTGCGAAGACGTTGGCCAAGTCTTGGGGCGATACTTCAGACCGTTACGGTCTGGCAACCTACATCTCTCGTTTCGTTCAGGGAATACCTTATTCGGTTCCCAAGTCCACACGATGGGAACTGCGGCCTCCCGTAAGCACGGTACTGTACAGGCTTGGCGACTGCGATTCGAAGAGCCTCCTGCTGGCCTTGCTGCTGAAGCATTGCGGGATCGAATCCGGGATGTTTGTTTCGTTCGCCGAAGGACACGCGCTTTGTGCGATGTCGCTACCGGCCCCTGTGACCGTTGGCGAGGACAGCTCGTCAACCCACTTCCGTGATGCGGACGGGAAGTTCACCAGCGAAGAAAATGCGGTGAAGCCGGAAGGGGAAGTCTTCCATCGCGGCAATGCGGCAATGAAGCAGATTCAGGCGGCGGTTGATCTGTGGGGTGTCGAAAATAAACTTCCGGAACACGTCGCGATATGGTCGGAAATGCCGGAAACACCGCAGGTCCCGAACCAGCGTCTGGTTTACGTGCCAATCGAATCTACTGCCGAAATGGATCCCGGTGACACCAGGGTAAGGGTTCCGGACAGTTGGGTCTTCCTTCCGATGCAGGCAATATGGATGCGCTTTGCGACCGAGGAAAATATTTCCAGGCACGACAGCAGTGAAATGGAGTCGTCGCAGGAATGAACAATAACAGACCATTGCTCATGATGTCTTTTCTGTTCCTTGTGACGGCGCTTGTTTCGTGCGGTAAGTCCGAACCGCGTCAGTTTCCTTTTCCTGTCCTGAATCCGGGTGCTCCATTCACTTTTAAGGGTAAGCCCGTCAAATCGTCGAATCCGATGTCCGAGGAAGACGAGGAAGTCGCGGAGATGATGCGTGAGGTTGAAGACGAAGGGTCCGCCGCGGCCCAGTCTGCCGGCAGACAGACGGTCTTGCTGGCTGGGCGATTCGCTTCGGAAATACCGCTTAGTTTCGAGGAATGGCGCTGGGCCACGGATGGTGACGTGACGCTTGTCGCCCACTTCACCGAAGGGCGTGCCGACGGGCTTATTTATGCGGAATCGTTCGGTTTTCTTACGAAATTGAGTCCGACGGAAGAATCGCGAAGGTTCCTTTCGACGGTAGATTCCACATTGAATGGTCCACTTGCGCTTATGAATTCGATTTTTTCCCTGGCGGCGCGCGGGGTGAATGCCCTTGTCGGTGGGATATCCGGAAGTGACGGTGTCCAAACGGACGGTGCGTCCGCTGATTCGTCAAGGCAGGATATTGAAAGTATTGCCGGCGCCCTTATGGCGGCAATAAGCCGCACCGGCGGCCAGGGCCTGGGTTACAGGTCGACCGAACGTACCTTCAGCGGTTGGAAATGGGTTGGTCGGACCGATACAGGGCTTTCGTTCCGGCTTGCCCGTACGACCGGCATATGGGGGCAACAGGACAGCGGCAGTCTGGCTTCGGTCGGCGAAGCCGTGAAAAACCTGGATTTCCTCAAGCCCGTCCTGAACTTCTTCGGCAGCGAACTGCCGGTTCCCGAACCCGGTGAGGAGCAGGTCACGACCAGGGGCGAGGTTCCCGCTTGGATGGTCCTTGGCAATGTCGTGCTCGAAGGGGATATTGGCATTCATATCGCGTTTCTTTGCGCGAGGGAGCCGGAGTGTGCCGTAACCGACGACTTCGTCGACTTCCTGGAAAATATGCGTCTGCCTTCGCGTTCCGCCGCGAACGCCGCCCAGGGTTCCGGAGCCGCGACGTCGCTGGAAGAACTCTCCAGGGCTGCAAGGCTTCGTATCGCGCCCGGCTCCCTGATGATGGATCCGGACAAGATGGTCGATCTGGTTCGTGAGGGCATGCAGAAAGCCGACGGAAAAGGCAGCGAAGCCGAAGCGCCGGCAAGCGGGGATGAGGCCGTTCCGGCAGAGCCGGCGGCGCCGATCGACCAGGCGGTCGAGTCGCCTGCGGAATCGCCGGCCCCAGGGAACATCTATGGTTCTGGTGCGGGTATTTAGTGGCCTTATCCAGACGTTTGACAGTACTGGATCTCCGTGGGCAATCACGTCTGTGAGCCTTTGGCCAGGCTCATCTGGCGAGGAATGATCCATCTGTGACTGTTAATGCCATCTATGCTGGGAGAAGGTGAGACTGGTATGCCGCCCTCGGAGAGCACACAGGAAAGGATCGCGAAATTACTGAAGCACCCGCTGATGCTGATCGTCTACTATACGGGAACGATTGCGCTGGCATTGGTTTTCGATGCTGTAAAGGACACCTTCGATCATAACATGTTGCTGCTGGCAGCGTTGGTGGTTGGGATCGCTGTTGTAATCAACATGATTGTGGGTGCTCTGGTGCATCGGACGGCGATGTCGTCAGAGATTGACGGCAAGGTCAAAGACTTGGCTGAAATTGTTAATGCCCAGCACCTTGGCTGGATTGTTAATGATAAGTACATCAGGTCCCTTGAATACGGTTCGCGGGAGACCTGGGTTTTCAGTCAAGATCTCTGCAATGACATCGAAGACAATGGTGAAATCGCGCAGGCTGTCCGCGCAAATTTGAGAGAAGGTAATAAATACAGGTATTTTCTTCCCAAGGCGCCAGTGTCCTACCGCAACGTCGCTGCCTACATTGAGCGGTATCGTTTCCAGTCTGGACAAGTCAGATTCTACTTGATCCCCGACGAAGTCTACCTTCTCTATACTGAAGTCGTGGTTTACAACCTTGGCTCCAAGGAAGAATTGGCGGTGGAGTGGCTGCCTCAGGACGAGCTCAACTACTACGTCGCTATGGACAAGTCTCACACGGCCAAGATAATCGGAATTGGCCATATGTTCATTGAAAATTTCCCGGAGTATTTACCGCTTGAATTGAGGTTAGATCAGCGTTGACTTCGATTCCGGACATTGTTGGATTAGTCGGTGCGGCGACAATTCTGTTTGCTTATTTGCTGCTTCAAATTGGCAGAACGGACTCGAACGGCTTCTTGTATACGATCATGAACCTTGTTGGATCGGCGATGATCTTGTTTTCGTTGGTGTTTGATTTCAATTTGCCATCGCTCTTTATCGAAGTGGCTTGGATTGCAATCAGCTTGATTGCAATCGTTCGACTCTTGCGCAGGCGATTTCAGGGGAGATGCAACCATAAAGACTGACCAGTACTCAAGTGATTGAGGGTTGCTCGCCCCGGGAGGCTTCAAATAGCTATTGGTTTGCGGGTGGTATTTGGTGTGCAGGCATAAATGTCGGGGCTGGTGGTGTGAGAAGTTAGATCGTCCCAATCAATACTGGTTCTACTATGCGTTGAACGGGAAGGGCCTTTTCCTTGTTCTCTTCACAAGGCGATGTGCGTTCGGAAAGTGCGCCGGGTGCTCGCTCCATCGGCTTGGGTGCGCGGATTTCGTTACCAATCCCATGATCATGAAGCAGGTGTCTTCTGTTCTGGACGACGAACTTACAGATGATGAAAAGGCGTCCATTCGCGAGGTGTTTCTCAGCAACAACGGCAGCATTTTTGATCGTCGATCGATGCCTGCGGCCGCGCTCCTTTACGCCTGTTCGATGCTTGTTCACAACCTTCCAAAACTGAACCGTATCGTCTTTGAAACGCGTGCCGAGTTTGTCGATCCCTCGATATTGTCGCTGCTGCGGGAGACACTTGACGCATGCGGCCGCCGGATTGAAATCGAGATAGCGATCGGGGTTGAGATATTCGATGAGCGTCTACGAAACAAGGCTTACCACAAGGGACTTTCGAACTCGAACCTTGAAAAAGCAGTGACCAGTATCGTGGAAGCCGGGGTACACCTGAGGTGCTATTTCATGTATCGCCCCCTCCCGGAAATGACC
>JAKPYU010000611.1 GCA_029568995.1 Candidatus Omnitrophota bacterium
GCATTGAGCGAATTGCCCCAATGGATCAACCTGCTGGGCAAGAACGGGTTGGTCCTGGCGTCGCGGACTGCAAGGGAGAAGATCCTCCCCAAATCCTGCCCCGATTTGACCGGGAATTCGATTCGTATCGAGCCGTTCGGGGGGGAATGCTGTGAAACTGAGTTAAGCCGCCTGTCCGGCATCATCAAACGCGAACAGGTGGGCGTGCTGGTCGGCATGGGGGGCGGTAAGACAATCGACACGGCGAAAATCGCCGCCGACCGGGCCGGAATCCCGGTGATGATCGTTCCCACCATCGCCTCCACCGATGCACCGTGCAGCGGCTGCGCCGTTGTTTACTCGGAGGACGGCGTTTTCGAGGCCATTCACTATCAGAAAATGAATCCGCAGGTTGTACTGGTCGATACGAGTGTGATCGCGGAAGCCCCGATCCGTTTTCTGGTGTCCGGGATGGGCGATGCGCTGGCGACCTGGTTCGAAGCCCGATCCTGCGACCGCACGCAATCGGCAAACGAGTGTGGCGGATACAGCACCATGACCGGGCTGAATCTCGCCAGACTCTGCTATGACACGCTTCTCTTGTACGGCGTGGCGGCCAAGGCCGCCGGAGAGAAGCATGTTGTCACACCGGCGTTCAGCCGCATTGTCGAGGCGAACATCCTGTTAAGCGGAATCGGGTTCGAGAGTTCCGGCTTGGCGGCGGCGCATTCCATTCACAACGGGCTTACCGCGCTGGAGGAAACCCACTCGTTCTACCACGGTGAAAAGGTCGCTTTCGGTGCCCTGACAGGTCTTCAACTCACGGACGCATCCCCCACGGAATCGGCAACGGTGTACTCGTTTTGCGAGGAAATCGGCCTGCCGACCACACTGGCGGATATCGGCTTGCGAAATGTCGACCGGGATAGACTGATGAAAGCGGCTGAGAAGGCCTGCGCTCCCATGGAAGGCATCCACCACGAGGCGGGTGTTATCACACCGTTGAGAGTTCTCAACGCGATGGTTGCGGCGGACGCGATGGGGGAGAGGAATAAATTAAGAATTAAAAATTAAGAATTAAGAATTGAAGAGAAGAAGGGGGGATTGGGGATTGGGGATTGGGGATTGCGGATTGGGGATTGCGGATTGGGGATTGCGGATTGGGGATTGGGGATTGGGGATTGGGGATTGCGGATTGCAGAATGTAAAATGCGATTTGGGGAAAAGGGAATGGGACGGATGGAACCGATGGGGGAGAAAGAAAGAAAAGAAGAGAGATGAAGACATTATTTCTGGTTCCGGGGAATAGCCTGCAACAGAATGTCGTGCGCGATGTGCTGTATGGCGGGTGGTGCAGCGGGAAGCTGATCGGCGGGGGCACGGTTCCGCCCTTGTCGCTTCTATCCGTGGCGACCGTGGCGCGCGCGGCGGGATTGGACATTGTCTTTGTGGATGCGCTGGGCGAGGGGATTTCGCTGGAACAGACGTGCGAGCGCGCGGACGGGTGCGATGTCGTGGTGGTACTGACATCGTTCATGACGTTTGCGGAAGATATGAAGGTCCTGGAGGCGCTGAAACAGCGACGGCGGGACCTTCGTGTGGTTCTATTCGGCGCACTACCGACATTCCTGCCGGAGGTGTGCCTCGCTAAAGACGCTGTCTCTGTGCTGGTTCAGCGCGAGCCGGAATATGCCGTGCGGGATCTGCTGCTTGCCTGGGAGAAGGGATCTCCCTGGCAGGAGATTCCCGGATTGGCTTTTCGGGAGAACGGGAACAGCCGGATCAATCCGCCGTATCCATTCATTAAGAGTCTCGACGAGATACCGTGGCCGGACCGGACACTCTTACCCCCTGGAGTCGATTACTACAATCCGCTGGTTAAACAATATCCCTATACGACCATGCTCACCAGCCGGGGATGCCCATCGAAATGCACATACTGCACCGCGCCGTTTTTCATGGGCGGGCGGTTGCGGGTCTGCTCCGCCGAGCCGGTGATTGAAGATATGACACTGGCATACCGGCAGGGATACAAAACCATTTATTTTCGAGACGAGACATTCTGCGCATTTAAGAAGAGAAACATTCAGATCTGCGAAACGTTACTTTCCAAAGGGATTCGTGTCCGCTGGATCGCCAATGCCATCGCCGGAGAGTTAGACCATGATTACCTGGCATTGATGAAACGGGCCGGATTGTACTGCATCAAGTTCGGTGTTGAGACGGGAAACGAAGAGATTTTGAAACTCGTAAACAAGCGCACGAGCCTGGAAAAGATGCGGGAAGATTTTGCGCTGTGCCGGAAATTGCGGATCAGTACGCACGCGCATTGTATGCTCGGAATGCCCGGTGAGACACGGGAGACTATCGAGCAGACATTCCGGTTTATCCGCGAAATCCGCCCGACTACTGTTACCTACTCCGTTTGCAGTCCGTATCCCGGAACGCCACTGTTCGATCAGGTCCACGAGAGATTTCCCGATGTGGTGGATACCACGGTGGATGACCTGGCTCTACAGAACCTGCACATTTCCAGCCGGTATAACGAGCTGTTCACGTCTTTGTCAAATGAGGAGATCGAGGCGGCGGTACAGGAAGGCTATCGGCGGTTTTACACCCGGCCCGGTTATATTCTGCGCTCGTTTCTCGGCATCCGCAGTCTTCGGGAGTTTCTTTCGCTTTGCCGGGCGGGGTTGCAGGTGCTGAGCTACAGCGTGGGGGGGGAGAAGTAGGAATTACAAATTACAAATTACGAATTAAAAATTAAGAATTAAGAATTGAAGAGGGGACAGCCTCACCCTGACTTTCTCCCGAAGGGAGAGGGAATCAACCAAGAACAGCCCTAATTCTTCCCAGAAAGAGATATGGCCTTTGAACCTTCGATAACACCGCAACGCAAACGAATCGGTTCCGTGGAACCGGAGACGTTTCGCGGGCCGTGGCAGGTTGCATGGCATTACCTGATGCACCTTCTGCTGGTGTGGCCGGTGGCAGGCGCAGCGGCGTGGTATTTCGGCGACTGGAAAATCCTGATCCTGTCGAGTTTTTTTGCGGTCATTGTCGATACGGACCACTTTGTAGATTATTTCCTTTATCCCGGACGAAAGGGATTCTCGTTCAGTGAGGCACTCAGTTCCCACTATTTTCGACTGGTGGATCGGATATATCTGCCATTACATGCTTACGATTTGCACCTGGTGGCAGCATTTCTGATCTACTATTTGGGATACACGATCCTGGCAGTGTCATGGTTGATCGGTTTTATTGGACATATTCTGGGGGATGAGATATTGGGGCATTCGCCGGGGGCGTATCGGTTTCGAAATACGCTGATTTGCAGAATTGTGTATCGGTTTCATCGGAAGCTGTACGATGACCCCTGAGACGATTGCGGATTGTGGATTGCGGATTGTGGATTGCTTCCTGCAACTGAATTGCCCTCACAGGATCTTCCCGGCCCTGGTGTGACAGTCAGGCGCAATCAAGCCGTTCTTCAATCCGTCGAGATTCCTCACCTTCGTTCGGAATGACAACCCCGTCTGTCCTTTCGGCCATTCAACCTGTCATTTCGACCGAAGGGAGAAATCTCATCGAAAAAGGTGAGGGGTATTCAGCCAAATATGGATTGCAGGATGGGTTTAAGGCCGAAGCGGCGGATGGTTCCGATAATCTTGCCGGGGGTGAGGTGCATCCAGATCAAGGCACGTTTCTGTAATTTTGTGAGGTACTCCGGAGTCATTCCATTGACTTCCATCACACCACCCGCATAACGAAGGTATTTCGAGTAGTCCTCGGTCACCAATTTCAGACCATGCTGTTCGTTCTTTGCCATTTCGTAGAGCTCCGTGCCGGGGTACGGCACGGCAATGGAGAGGGGCGAGTACTCGATTTCAGGAATGCTTCGGATCAGGCGCACGGTTTCCCAGACATCCGCCTCCGTTTCTCCCGGATGGCCCATCATGGCGGAACAGGTGGCCTCAATGTCCAGTTTCCCGGCGATGCGGTAGGCGCGACGCATGTCCTCATGGCTGACTTCCTTATGAATCAGTTTGAGCACATGCGGGCTGCCGCTTTCGATTCCGAAGCTGATTCTGACAAATCCGGCGCGCTTCATGAGAGCCAGCAGATCCTCATCGACCAGGTTGGCGCGGGTCCATCCCTCCCAGGTGACCCCGACCTGCAAGTCGATCATCCGGTTGGAGAACTCTTCGATCAGAGATTCTTTCAGTGTCAGGGTCGAATCGTTGAAACAGATATGGCGGATGTCGAAATGGTCTCTCAGGAAAATGATTTCATCGACTGCATTTTGCGCGGAACGGCAGCGGAGTTTTTTCCCTTCGAGAAGCGCGGCGGAACAGAACGCGCACTTGAACGGGCAGCCGCGCGTGAGGTTCATAGTGGCATAAGGCACGAAGCCCTTGCCTTTGACATGGATGGTATAGGCATCGCGGTTGTACAGGTCCCAGGCGGGAAACGGCAGGCAGTCAAGATCCTGGATCGGAGGAACCCAGCCGGTATCGATTGTTTCTCCATTTTTGCGGGACATGACTCCGGAGATTGTTGAAAGTCTTTCCGGATTCTTCTCAACGGCATCCAGGAGTTCCGGGAAGATGGTCTCGGCCTCGCCGCGCACGGCGATATCAAAACAGGGGAAGAATGCCTTTTCGCCCAGGATGGTGATATGCGGCCCGCCGATCATTGTGAGGATATCCGGCGCGGCGGATTTGACAGTCTGTGCAATATTGACCGCCTTGTGGTAGAGCGGCGTTGTGGCGGTGAATCCGACAATATCGGGACTGCGCTTCAGGATGGCCTGTGCCGCATGGTCATCATCGAGGCATTCGGCCTCGGCGTCGAGAATGGAAACCTCGTGCCCCTG
>JAKPYU010000615.1 GCA_029568995.1 Candidatus Omnitrophota bacterium
GTCGGTTCTCCTGGCGATCTCTGCCTCCACTCTGGGCCGATATAAAGAGGAACAGGCTATTCCCGAAGAGGAAATCAAGCGTATCGAACCAACTTTGCAGCGCCGGTTTCAAGAAGTGGAACAACTGTCCAACGCCCTTCAAGAGATAGAGAAGACCATCGAGGCGAAAAGAAAACGCGAACCTATCTTCCAGGAATATGAATCCAAACTGGGCGAGATGATGAACTTGCAGCGGCAAGGCAAGAACGCGGAAGCAACCAAACTTGCCCAGGAACTTGCCGCGAAAAAACGGCAATATGTCATTATGAGTCGGGCGCTTGAACCGGACGTCTATACGAGCTATTTCTATCGGATGGAATTGCAGAAGACCAAGAAACGGGTACTGAGTGTTCAGAAATATCTTTCGGCGCAACGTGAAGACTCCCTGGAAGATGAAATCAAGGATCTGAAACAAGAACTCAACCAATTGAAATCTGTCAAAGAGCAGGAAGACGGCTTGATGGCACGCGGTGTGAACGTGGACGTCGACGAATACCAGAATCGCGTCCAGAAAATCAACAAGACCGAAGAGAAAATTGAAGGTGGAGTCAGTGAACTCTCCTCCATCGAAAAGGAATCCAAGCTGGTCGCCACCCAGATTGAGAATGTGGATGAGGTGATTGCCTATATCAACGATGAGGTGCTCAAAGACAGCGGCTACGAGGACAGCATTCAGGAACAGGTCCGCAGCATGACGACCAAACAAAAGCTTCGAAAACCGAAGTTTCCAACTGTCACCAAGAAGAGCACGAGTCGTATGGTCGCGGCGCAACGCCGCGAGAGTCAGTCGAAGTGAGGTCCTTCGTCTTGTGAATTCCGTCCCAAAAACCTCCTTCATCGTGCAGTGGATATGACCGCCACATTCGATTATTTCCGGGAAGACACCATCGCCGCGTTATCGACTCCGCCGGGTCGGGGAGCCATTGCTGTCCTGCGGATCAGCGGTCCTGCCGCGTTGTCGCTGACACAGGCTCTCTCTCCCCCCTTGATGAAGATCCCACCGAAACCGCGTCGCGCAACGCTGGTTCCCATCGTCCTCGATGGAGAGATCCTCGACGAAGTTCTTATCACGTTCTTTCCAGGTCCGGATTCCTACACCGGCGAGGACGTCGTCGAGATCAGCTGCCATGGAGGACAGGCGATTGTGCGGGCGATTCTGGGTGGGCTGTATCGGTGGGGTGCTCGTCCGGCGGGGCCGGGAGAATTCACGTTCCGGGCCGTCCGAAATGGAAAACTGGATCTGATTCAGGCACAGGCTGTCGGCGATCTGATCGAAGCGAATACCGAACGGTTCCGACGCGCCGCTTTCTCTTCTTATCGGGGAATCCTTCAGTGCAAACTCCTGCTCATCGAGGAAGCACTGATCCAAATCGCCGTCCACCTGGAGGCATCTATCGAGTTCCCGGACGATGTTTCCGAAGAGGACGACCGGATTGATATCGGCGAGATACAACCGCTTTTGGAGGAAATCCTGGAGATCGAATCGACGGCCCTTCGGCGTCGTCTCTTGACCGAGGGATTTCGATTTGTGCTGATCGGCAGGCCGAATGTAGGGAAATCCTGCCTGTTCAACCGCCTGGTCGGCCGGGATCGGGCCATTGTCAGCCCCCATCCGGGAACCACGCGCGACACCATCGAGGCCACCCTGGAGATTCAGGGTATCCCGGTGACATTCATCGACACCGCCGGATTGCGGAATCAACCGGGAGAGGTGGAAGCCTTGGGGATGGAACGCACGCGAGAGGCGATGGAGGAATCCGATGCGCTCCTCCTCGTAACAGAAGCCATGACTCCACTGGACAGTGAGGAGCAGGAGATTTGCGATTTCCCGGGAAAGCCCGTTCTTGTTATTCTGAACAAGATGGACCTGGTCTTCGAACCACCAAAAAGGGAGGGGATTCCCATTTCGGCATTAACCGGCGAGGGAATGGACGTTTTGTGGGAGAAACTGGACGAATTGACCACCCGGTTGCTTCCAGAGGCATCCGATGAACCGGAGATCCTCCTTTCCACGTACCAGGAAGAGCAACTGCATCGGACCGGAGAAGCCTTGAGCGCAACTATGGAATCCCTGTCTCGTGGTCAACCG
>JAKPYU010000803.1 GCA_029568995.1 Candidatus Omnitrophota bacterium
TCTTTGTACTGTTCCTGGTAGGCTTGTTCGCCTTGGTCGATATAATCTTTGCCATATTTCAGCATCCGATAGATTTGAATTGCGATTTTGCGTGCCGTGGCGGTGATGGCTTTGGGGGCGCCGAGACGGGCACGCAGCCGACGATAAAATGCACCAATAGCCGTCCGACTCCGATGCAGGCTTTGGGCGGCAACACGTAGCGCCTTCGCCGCACGGCTTTGCACTTTTCGGGTCCGGCTTCGCAGCACTTTTCCCCCACTGATCCGGTTGTTGGGACACAGCCCCAGATGAGAGGTAAAATGCTTCTCCGTGGGAAATCGGCTCATGTCGATCCCCTGTTCACAAATCACGGTCTGCGCCGTCATCGCATCAATCCCGTCTATCTGGGTCAAATCCACTCCCGTGAAACGATATAATTCCTCCCGGAGGTCAAAATGCGGCTGATTCTTGCGGCGAAAACTCCCTCTCTTTTTCGGAGGCTTTGTCCCGATCGTTTCTCCCTCATTCGGGCCTTGGAGACTTTGCATGTACGACGCAATTTCCCGATCACATTCCGCAATTTTCTCCTGAAACGTATCGTACAATTCCACGGCGTGCCGTAATGCAAAGACGTGTTCCGTCCGATACGTCCCCGTCAACGCCTTCACATAGGTCTCCTCATCATGTTTGACCGACGCATGCCGCAGTTGCGCCAAACGCACCGGATTCCGTTCCCCCTGCACGATCGCCCGAATGATTCGCATCCCCGTTTGCCCGCTCAGATCGCTCACGATCTTCTGTACCTGAACGTTCATCTGTTCCAACGCCTTGTGCATCCGCTGAATCTGTTGCGCGCCGTACCCGACCAACTCCGCCCGATGACGCCAGTAACTGCGCAACGGCAAAATCTCCTGACTCGGACGAAACGCGGGCGACAACAAGCCATACGTATGCAACTCCTGCAACCATTGGCAATCCTGCACGTCGGTCTTCCGTCCCGGTACGTTCCGCACATGACGGGCATCCACCAGCAGAACCTCCAAGGTGTACTCCTCCAACACCTGAACCACCGGAATCCAATACACTCCCGTCGATTCCACCACCACCGTCCGGATGTCACAGGCACGGAGCCACTTCGCCATCTCGTGCAACTCCGGAGTCGTACAGCCGAAACGTCGAACCGGCTGCTCGTCTCGGTCCGGCGGAACCGCCACATAATGAACCCGCGATCCCACGTCGATCCCGGCCGCGTCCGGGTGTTTCGGTTCCAGTCCTTTTCGCACCCGATCTCTTCCGCCCACTGTCTTCTCGTCTTCGCTCGTGCTACTCTTCCCCATGAGATTGCTCCTTGTTTCCTGGATCGTACTGATCTGGAATCCAGCCCGGGCGAAGAACGGTTCGAAAACCTCCTAAACGGGATAGCGTCTCCGGCAACTCGTCGGCGACGCTTCACCAATCCAATCACCTTCAAGCCCGGGACCATGCTCGCGAACGGGTCATGCGACACCAATTCAGCGTCGGTCATATCTGTCTGGATTCCAGTTCCAGGATACAAGGACATCTTTCTTTTTACAATCACCGGCTCCGCCGGAGGGAGGCTCGCGATGACGTGGCTCAGTTAAGGTGATTCAGTTGCGGGATACCAGAAATACCCTCACCCCAACCCTCTCCCGAAGGGAGAGGGAGGGGATCAAACATAAGTGGGGAGGGGATTTCTTCGGGGGAGAGAGTCATTGTTGCGAAGTGAAAAGGAGAGACGCGCCTGGCGCGATTCGAACGCGCGACCTTCGGTTCCGGAGACCGACGCTCTATCCACCTGAGCCACAGGCGCGTGAATGGGTATCAAACAGCAACATCTTCCGTGGATTCGGCGTAATCGAAGAAGAGATATTTCCGCCAACTCGCACGTCCTTCCCCCTGAATGCGCACCAGTTGCAGAAAAGTCGGCAGGTTTGGAGTCCGAGGCCGTGCCAACAGCCTCATGCCGACTTCCTCCGGCAGGTAACTGGCCTTGCGATGATTACAGGTTTTACACGCGGTGACGACATTTGTCCAGTCATGAGTGCCACCGCGAGAGAGCGGGATCAGATGATCGATGGTGAGATGGTCGGGGCTTTTCTGCACGCCGCAATACTGGCAGCGGAAGGAATCGCGCAGCAGGATGTTTTTGCGGCAGAACGGGACGGGCCGATAAGGGATGCGGACATACCGTCGGAGCCGAATCACTTCCGGCACGGTGAACTGGGAACTCGGCGAAGAAACAACATGCGCGGAATCCTCAACGGTATGGGCGATCCCGCAGAAGAGGAGTTTGAGGGCGCGACGAGCCGTGCAAACGTTAATTGCCTCATACGTTGAATTGAGGACCAGAACACGACATGAATCGATCACGGCACGATCTCCTACTCAAAGGAAAATCATGAGGAATCATGGCGCATGTCGAGCAAAAAGTCCAGACAAATCCAGGGTTGGTGTTGGAAGGCAGTCAGGACCGCAGCCAGTAGTGGTAATGGTGGTCGGTGGCTGCCGGAATCAAGCCGAGTCGGCAGTAAGCACGAAGAGCGGGGATATTGTCGGCCATGGTGCGTAATTCCACAACGGGACATCGTTCAAAAAGCCAGGCATAAGAGGCATTCAGGAGTCTTTTGCCGATTCCCTTCCCCTGAATGTCAGGGTCCACTGCCACGAAATCCAGGACACCGACCTCATGATCCAGGAAGGATTTGAGTCCTTTGCTAACCAGGCATGAGGCGAAACCGATGGGACGATCCTCCTGGCACGCCACCAGGACGAGGTCCATGCTGCCGTTTACGGACTTGGCGATCCAATCCGGGAACAAGGTGGTTCTTGCGGTTTCCGGCAGGAGGGGATCATTAAAGAAATGACTGTGACGATGCGCGGCGACAATAATCCGGGACAGATCGGGGATATCGGATTTCACGGCGGTTCGAATATGAACGGAATCGGAGATGTGGGATAGATAGGATTCATATACCGTAGGATTCCCGGACTGTCGGCACCGGTCCAGCCAGGAATCACGCTCGATTGCGAGTTTCATGGAGGTTCCGACATGGTTCCAGCCGTGAGCGGAAAGGACGAAATTCAGCAGATGGTCATCGGTGGAGATCCGGAGGGACACAAGGCGAAATCCCATGGATTTTGCTTTCGACGGAAGGTGTTTCAGAGCGGCAAGGGTGTTCTCAAGACTCGAAGACAGGAGAACAAGCGGAGCGACTCTCCCGACGGGAAAATCGAAGAGATCCGAGTGAGTGGAGTGGTGCGCCAATCCGAAGAGAAGAACCGGCTCGGAATTTTCCATGCAATACCAGACTTTCTGTCCCTCCGCCTTGCAGAGACTCAGCAGGCGACTCCAGTGAAAGTCATCCAGGCGGGGATGGGCAAGATACCCCCATTTGCCGACGCGTCCCCGTGACAGTTGGGAACGGATGCGGGACTCCCAGTCCGTGAGATTCTTTTGACTCTGAACAAGTCGAACGAGCATGTTGAATCCATCCTGTGATCATCAGTTGGATTTTGTTTTAGGGGAGATTGTGGGGAGAGTCAAGAAGAGAATTACGAATTAAGAATTAAAAATTAAGAATTGAAAGAAGGAGAGAAGAGGATGGCGGACGGAGTGGACGGAGTGGACGGAGTGGACAGAGCGGACGGAGTGGACAGAGCGGACGGAGTGGACAGAATGGACAGAATGGACAGAGCGGACGGAGTGGACAGAATGGACAGAATGGACAGAGCGGACGGAGTGGACAGAATGGACGGGGTGGACGAAGTGGGCGAAGTGGACAGAGTGGACGGAGTGGACAGAATGGACGGAGTGGACAGAATGGACGGGGTGGACGAAGTGGGCGAAGTGGACAGAGTAAGGGAATTCAATAGAGGAACACTAGAGGGATCGGAAAGAGCAGAGGTGGAGAGAGAACCTACCCGACGGTTTTTTTGATGGATTCCAGGACTCGTTCGGGCTGGAAGGGTTTGACGATGAAGTCCCTGGCGCCGGTTTTGATGGCCTCAAGGACATTGGCCTGCTGTCCGATGGCGCTGCACATGATCACGATTGCATTGGCGTCCAGTTTCTTGATTTCTTTGAGAGCCTCGATGCCATCCATTTCGGGCATGGTGATATCCATGGTGACGAAATCGGGGGTTGAGGTTTTATAGATCTCAATGGCCTGTTTGCCGTTCACGGCCTCACCGGCGATTTCATAGCCTCCCTTGGTGAGAATCTCCTTGAGCATCATGCGCATAAAGGCTGCATCGTCAACAATCAAACCTTTTTTTCCCATTGCTCGGATCTCCGTATTCAGGCCAGGAACGACCAAAGAGCTGTACGTTCACCGTAATTATAGGTAAAAATGGGACCCAGAGTCAATGATACGCTCACATACATAGATGAAGTGGAACCAGTGCGATGGCGATTTCTCTCGACCAATGCCGGCAAATGCCGAAAGTGGATCTGCACCTTCACCTGGAGGGAGCGATCTCAGCGGAATGTCTTTGTGAGATTGCCAAACGGAACGGACTGGAACGAGAGGTCCCGTCCGTTGCCGGGGCGGGTTCGCTGATGCGGTTTTCCACGCCGAAGGAGTTTTTCAGGCAATTCCTGTTTGTATCGGGTTTTATTCGGACAGCGGCGGACCTGGGCGCGGTGACGGATGATCTTCTCCGGCGTCTCACAGAAGAGAACGTGTTGTACGCGGAGATCACGTTGGCTCCACGGAAGTTCATCCGGGCGGGGATTCCCTACCCTGCTCTGCTGTCCGAATTGGAGCGTGCGGCAGACCAGTCGAGACAGTGTGGGGGAACGGAGGTCCGCTATATCATGGACATGGTGAGGAATCTCGGTCCGGATCGGGGGATGGAACTCCTGGACTTGATGGAACAGCATCCATCACGCTGGGTGGTTGGGGTCGGCCTGGGGGGAGGCGAGGGATATCCGCCGGAGCTCTCCGTGGTCCCGTTTCGAAGAGCGGGAAAGATGGGATTGCATCGGACGGTCCATGCGGGCGAAGGAGCGGGGCCGCCCTCGATTTGGGGCACACTCGAACGGCTGAATGCCGAGCGGATCGACCACGGAACACGCGCCGGAGAAGATCCGAAGCTGGTCGAATATCTTGCTGAACACCGAATCCCGCTGAATATGTGCCTGACCAGTAACCTGGCCCTGGGAGTGGTCTCCTCCCTTGCGGAACATCCGGCGTGGAAATACTGCCAGGCTGGGATTCCGGTTACGTTGGGAACGGACGATCCGTCCTTTTTCGGGAGCACGTTGTCGCAGGAGTGCTTTCTTCTTGCGCAGGTGTTTGATTTGAGTATGGAAGATCTGCAACGGATTCAGAGGAATGCAGTGGGAGCGGCGTTCCTCGATAAGGAGGAGAAAGCAGAATTGAGAGATAGACTGGAACGGGGATTTGAAGGGTTGTGCTGTGGAGAAGAAGAACCACAAAGGCACAAAGACACGAAGGCATGAAATGTAGGAAGGCAGGGGGTGGTTTTTTGTGTCTTCGTGTCTTGGTGGTTGTTTTCTTCGGCGACGGTCTGGACGCCGCTCGCTTAACCCGGTCATGAATCCATCGGTTCTACAATGACGGCTGTGCCGAAGGCGAGCAGTTCCGCTGCGCCGGCTGCGATAAACGAGGTTACAAACCGGACACCGACAACGGCATTGGCTCCCAGGAGTTCGGCTTCCTCGGTCATTCGATCAATACACTGCTCACGCGACTCTGCGATCATCTTGGTGTATTCGTAGATTTCCCCGCCGACGAGATTCCTGAGAAAGGCCATAATGTCTCTTCCGAGATGTCGGCAGCGCACGGTGTTTCCTCGAACCAGTCCCAGGGACCGGGTGATTCGCATTCCGGGAATTGTCTCGGTGGTTACGATGATCATTGTGGATTATCCTATCGTATAATGTCGCGATATCGCTCGGTCTTTTGCGCAAGAATGCGTCGGCGAAGAACCGCTGCGAGGAGGCAGGCCGTGCCTGCAAGAAGCGCGACGGTTTCGATTGCATACAACCAGCCCCATTCGTTCTGCCAGAAAGACCGCCAGGTCCAACATCCGATCAGGATCAGGAAGAACAGAGCCGCGACGACATAAAAGAACCAACCGAAAGTCCGCGTGGTTTCCTCAAACAGACCTTTGGCATGTTCATCCCATTCCTCCAGGGGAGGATCGCGGAACTGGACATGAGCGGTTTCATTTCTGAGTTGGAACAATGAAATTGTCCTTAGTGCACACGGATGGCATTGCTCCAAGTGCCTTTGAACCTGTTCCCGTTCATCCGGCTCCAGCTCGCCATCTACAAATCCTGAGAGAAGAACTTCCATACGTTCACAAGTTTCCATGGCTGCGTCCCGGTGACTGAACTAAAGCGTGATCCCTAAATCCTCAAGCGCGGCTCGAAGGCGCGTTCGTGCGGTGTGGAGCCGCGACATGACTGTCCCGATCGGGCACCCGATCGCCTCGGCGATATCTTTATAGGAGAGGCCGTGAAATTCACGTAAAAGAATGATTTCCCGGTCATCCTGCGAGAGACCCATAATGGCCTTTCCCATCCGTACCGCCCGTTCATTTTGTGTGGCGGTATCGAGCGGCCCCTCCATTCCGGTCGGGATGGCGATGCCCTGCTCCTGCAAATCCTCCAGGGACTGTTTGACAGGACTCCGTTTCCGTGACCGCATCTGGTTGAAGCACAAGTTTCGCAGAATCCTGTGGAACCACGGATAGAAGTCCCGTTCGGGATCGAATCGATCCCAATGTCGAAACGCCCGCAGAAAGGCCTCATGGACCATTTCCATGGCGTCTTCCATATTGCCGAGCAGCGCATAGGCGGAATACAGTGCCCGCGCACGGTAGCGTAGATAGGCCGCCTCAGGGGACAGTTCGGGCATGGACGCGGTTTGCGACACTTCCGGCGGCCTTCCAGAGGCACCCGCGGACAGAGTCATTCCTCTCCTTCCGTATGGATACACCGCAAGATGAGAAGTATTCACATTTTTTGCGTTCAGGCAACCCACCGGCGATTTGTTTTTAGCGGGGATCATCTGTAGAATCGCGGGGCAATGACAGACCGTTGGGATCATCAAATGCCATTTTACGACGAAATCGACCTTGGAAAGCTGGAGGAACGTCTGCGAGAGGCGCTCCGCGAGGATATCGGCAACGGCGATGTGACAACAGCAGCGGTTGTTCCGGGAGACCGGGCAGGCCAATCGGTTGTAATCGTCAAGGAGAATGGGGTAGTTTGCGGGTTGCCGATTCTGAAGGAGATTTATCGGCTTCTGGATGAGCGGATTGCGGTGGAGCTGCAGGCCACGGACGGGAACCGCGTTACCGCGGGAGAACAGGTGGCTCGGATTCAGGGGCCGATTGTTTCGATCCTGATGGGAGAGCGAATTGGGCTGAATTTCCTGGGCTGGCTTTCGGGTGTGGCGACCTTAACACGTCGGTTTGTGGACTGTGTATCCGGGGGGCGGGCGGAGATCTGCGATACCCGCAAGACAACGCCGCTGTGGCGAGACCTGGAGAAATATGCGGTGCGCATGGGAGGGGGAAAAAATCACCGCTACGGTCTCTATGACATGGTTCTGATTAAGGAGAACCATATCGACTCAGCCGGTGGGATTCGGGAGGCGGTCAGGCAGGTTCGAGATCGCTGGGGAGACCGGTATGCGATTGAAGTGGAGACGCGCAGCGCGGAGGAAGTCGTCGAGGCGATTGAAGCGAACGTGGACCGAATCATGCTGGACAATTTCCCGGTTGACAAGATGGCCTCGGCGGTGAAACTTGTGGGAGGGAGATGCGAGCTCGAGGCTTCGGGGCGGGTGACTCTTGAGAATGTGGAGCGGATTGCCCGCACGGGTGTGGACATTATTTCTGTGGGAGCACTGACCCATTCGAGTGCGGTGTTGGATTACACAATGCTGGTGCGGGAAGAGAGGATTTTGGAGGAAGGAACATCTTGACAGAAGCGGCGATGGTTTCTACGATTGTCTTGGAAAGTGGAACAGAGAAGATGCGGGAATAGCTCAGTTGGCAGAGCATCAGCTTCCCAAGCTGAGGGTCGCGGGTTCGATCCCCGTTTCCCGCTTATTGAAAAGACTGGACTTACGTACTCCACCCCCGGACGCCTTCCGGCCCTGAGTCAACAATAAGTCAACACTGCAACGAAAAAACCATCTTGCGGGGTGACGGTCCCGGTCCCGTGGGAGTCATCCCACCGATGGGACCTATTCACCCCTGGAAGGTTGCTCAATTCCCGGCCCCGGTTCGGTTCGCCCACAGACCCGCGATCAGGAATGCGGTTCCGCTGGTGTCTGTTGGTGTGGAGGCACGATCTTCCGGCGGGTGACCTGGAATACTCCCCCGGAAGGAAAACGGCTTGGAACGATCAGGGAAGGCAGGAACACGACGAAAAAATGCTTTCGGGGGGACCCCATCGGTTGCGAAAACGCGCCGGACCCCCGGCGGTTCGCGCTCGAACTTGGCGATCAGCGTTTTCTTGCTTCCGATGACTTGACTCATTTCCCGCGCTTGCCTTTCGGGGGTTCACCTTCAGCATCCTCTTTCGATGTCTGCCTGATCGCCTTGTCGATTGCGTTCTTCAACTCAGGCAGTCTCGAAATGGGAAGGGTGCATCCTTTTCCAGGTTGCCAGTCAGGAAATTGCTCGCTGTTACCGCAACGACGCACCAGTTCCGCCAGGAGACCGGAATCCCAGAGGGAGAGCGGCAACTTCCGAAATCCCGATTCTGAGGCTTTTCGGCAAAAATAGTACAAACTATTGCAGGAAATGTTTACCGACATCTTCCTGCAAAATCCTTCTGATATCCGTCCGTCAATCGCTGGAGAATGCCTTTGCGCGGACGCGGCAGAAGATGGTCTTGTCTTCGGAATGGAAAGAGGCCATTTTGCCGATCATTCAAAGGGTATAGTATCGAGGCAATGGATTCATTTTGCGACTATCGAGACGGAGTAGGTTCATGGCTGTAATGCTGACCGTCTGCATGAGTGTCTGTCTCAGCCTCTCCGGTGTGGCCCAGGGCGAAACGTATTCGATTCCGCTGACGATCACCACAGACCTGGTCTTCCCGCGAGTCCCCGTGGACCCGGAAATTGACTTCGGGTCTGCGATTGCAGGAGCCGGACTCGACGGTGTCCTCGACCCCAACTCGATTCAAGTGATTGATACCGCGACAGGTAAGTCCATGCCCTGCGCTGTGACGGAGGATTTCTCGTATGGAGACAAGGGCCGAATCGAATGGGTCGTCACGAATCCTACACACAGAGGTTACGAAATTCGTTTTCGGGTCGTTTCCGAGCGTCCTTTCCGTGAACCCGCTTCGTGTACACCGCTGATCGGTCTTGGCGATTTACTGCGCTATAACGCAGGCGCTCCCCGCCCGATAGCCTGCTGTTATCTCTCCGGGCTGGTCGATCTTACCGGGGATGGCAAACGCGATTTGGTCGGTTGCTGGAACTATGCCTACCGGCCTAGCTGGCCATGGGACGGTATCATCTGCTACCCCCGCGTGGGCGATGAAGAAGATTTCACGTTTGGAGATCTTGTGCGCATTCGTTATGTCGAGCAGGCCGATTCGGTTGAATATCGGCATTTCAGCGGCACCTATATGATGGCGGATTTTGCGGATTTCAATGGCGACCATCGGGTGGACCTGGTCTATTCGCCGAGAAGCGGTGACCGTCTGTTTCTGTACTTGAACGATGGCAAGCGGGATGCTGGCGGGATGCCCGTTTTCGCCGCTGCAGGGACTCTGCCACGGCCCTCGGATGCCTGGGGACCGGTCCGCGCGGTCGATCTGAACGGTGATGGTGCGATGGATTTCGTTGTGTGTAACGTGCAGGGGGAAGGATCGAAAAGGCCAAGCGAAGCCTTCTATCTGAAGAACACGAATCCGAACGGATGGCCCATCGAACCTGCCGAGGCGGTCGATTTGCGGGTGGCAAAGGCCCCTTGTTTCTTTGATGTTGATGGGGATGGTGCGTTGGACGTGGTGGGATTCGCCCCGCCGGTACAGGGCGGTCTTGAATCGAAAAGCCGCGTTGTGTGGCAGAGGAATCTCGGAGGAGATCCGCCTCAATTCCGCGATCCGCTGCCCATTGACGGTATTGAGCCGGTTCTTCCAGCCAGTATGACTGCCGTCAATAGTGGACCCCGCCGGGGATTGCTCATTCTATGCGACGAATTCCAGTCGGTCGTATTCTTTGAGCCGGTTCCGAACAATGGAAGCGGGGTGCTTTTCAAACGTTCGCAAAGGTGCGAATCGCTTTCAAGCGTTATCTCTTTGAGCGATCAGGCGTGGCCGTATGTCTGCGACTGGGATGGCGATGGGGACCAAGACCTGCTGGTAGGGGGAGGTTATGGCTGGCCACGGATCGTGATCAACGAGGGGACAAATGAAAAACCGAAATATGCCGAGGCGCAATACATTTTATCCGAGGGCAGTCCGATTCGATTGCTCCGAAACGATATCCTCGGCGAGCCTTTTCATTGGCACAACATGGGGTATTCCTATCCGGTTTATGTGGATTGGGATGCGGACAGTCTCCCCGACCTGATTCTGCCGAATGAGACCAACCGCATCTTCTGGTATAAGAACATCGGCGTTCGCAGTAGCCCGAGATTTGGCGAACGCCGGCAGATCGTCGTGGATGGATATCCGGATTCACCCGAGAAACGCAAGGTATCGGCGGAACGTGCCATCGAGGCAACCTACCCCAGGGAGGAAGAGCAACCCTTTTTCTGGAGGACCGGGGCGGCGTTTGCTGATTGGAACGGCGACGGATTGATGGACCTTGCCACCCTTGATGGTTACACACGCCGGTTGACTCTATTCGTTCAATACCGGGATAACGACGAAACGCTGCACCTCAGGAAAGAAAGGCCCCTGAAACTGGCAGATGGACGATTCATCGACGACACAATCGTCGAGCGGTCCGCACACTGGACGGAGTCGTTCCGACCGGTTGATTGGGACGGTGACGGATTACTGGATATCGTGTATTCGTGTGCAGGCACTGTCCCCGAAAAAGGGAGCATCTATTTGCTTCGCAATGTGGGAACAACAACGAAGCCGGTTTTCGATTCCCCGCGCACAATGTGTTGGTATGGCGAGCCGATCAAAGTTACCTCCCATGGTCCCCATCCCTGGGCGGGCGATCTGGATGGCGATGGCTTGCCGGACATTCTGACCTGCGTAGAATGGAGCGTCTATCCGTTCTTTTCGCACGCTGCCCTGGAAATGGACAGACGCCCGGAATTCAAAATCGGTTCCGTGATGAAGGTTACCGAATAGCCATATTTTCCATTCCTTACTTGCCCGATAAACCAATCGGATCAGCACCAGGCAACTTTCGTGAATCCTTATTCACGGAATGAGCATAGAGTGAGCATAAGAGGACAATAATGCCCCCCTTTCACCCTCTCCCGATGGATTCTATTTCGATTCGGCCTCCTGCCCTCCCGTCTTCGACTACTTTCGTATTCTCGTTTTCCCGGCTCCGGCCATTTGCCTCTATTCCTCCTGCTCAATCCCTTCAGATAGATCGTTCTCTCGGATATCGATTCACCGGTTGCCTACTTACTCATACACCATCCAGTTTGCGACCGGCGTCATGCCGTTATCAATTCGTATGGTTGCGTTGGAGTGAATAAAATCGACCTCCTGCAGATTTGCATAAAAGGCTTGTGCATCCGCAATAGTTACTTGCGTTTCCTCCTGATCCGCCTCCATATCAATCTCCATTTTCATTTTTATCACAGAAACATGTCCCTGTATTCCAAAGGGCTGTATCCAGTTCCACCTTAAGCGTCCAGTTGTAAACGGACTCCCTTTGGGATTCATCGCCGCCCTCGCATTCGCCATAAACACATCGTCCGGTTCAACGGCAGTCAAGTGCAATATAGTGGAATCATAACGAAGATCGAACATGAGATTCGCCAGGTTTTCCGCGTTATTTCCATGAATGGCGATTTCGACCAGCTCACCCGGTTTTGCCAGTTCCGGAGATACGGTAAGTTCGATATTCATGGTTGCGTCGGGGATAGAAGCCAGTTTATTGTGTGCGGATTTCGCTATCACTTTTTTATCTGTGCTGATAAGCGCAGAAATCCTTGGTGCAGCATAGGGCTGGCTTGCCGTGCCGACAAAGAAGGTCAATCGTTTCGAATTCACCTCACCGGTATCCATGGCATATATTTCCTGTCCAGTATTCCGGTCGGAGCTGAATAGTAATCGTTTCCCGTCCCGACTCCAAGCGGGATCATCGTCATATCCCACGTTTCGGGTCAGCTGCACAATGTTGCTCCCATCGCGATTGACCTGATAGAGATCCGGCTGTCCATTTCGGTTTGAAATGAAGGCGATCGTTTGACTGTCCGCCGACCAGGCCGGTTTTGTATTTTCGCCGTTTCCATCCGTGATTTTCTTCGTATTTGAGCCGTCGATGTTCATTATCCAAATGTCCCACGATCCACCCTGATTCGAACTATACGCTATTTCCTTCCCGTCCGGCGAAAGTGCCGGATGGCGATTTTCATCATTGTTATCCGTTAATCTCTCTGGTTGGATATCCTGGAATATCACCCTCATCATGAGATTATCCGCTTGATACCACTCTCCCGACCAATCGGCATACCAATAGCCCCTGGAATCGGATGAACCAGTAATGGCATCCCCCAATATTGGTTGACCTGTTTGTCGGATCGTTGTCACGATTGCGAATTGACTCGGCATGACCGTGTCTTCCAAGTCAATTTCATACCATCCGGCTATTTCCGGAGATGCGGTCCCCTCCATCACAATCGTTTCACCGGGTTGATCGTTTAACCATTCGTGAATGGACCAATCGAATGGCGCAGGCTGTGCCTGCACATAGAAGGCTATCGTATCCAGTATCCCACCCCACGGCCCTTCAATTTTCATGGCATGTCTATAGCCTGCCGAGCGTGCTCTTCCTTCATTCGCCGGACCGTTTTCAAAGGCAATCATCGAAGGATTTCCATCCGCCGAATAAGGTGTGCGATAAATATTCGGTTTTCCGGTCAAATCGGAGACATAGAGTACGCATTTTCGGTTGATATCCATGCATGGGTCTGTTTCTGCAGCGATACCTGAAATCAACGGAATCAAATCATCTTTCATTGCCCGGTATAAATAAATATCCGGGCTACCCTGACGTTCGGAGACAAACAGGATGCCGGAACCATCTCCCATGGCATGCGGAGAGTAATCGGCCAGGGGATGTCCTGTGATCCGTAAGGGAGGCGTATTTCGTTCATACTGGTAATAGATATCGCGGTTGGCATCCCGTTCGCCGGTAAATACGAATTGCTCATCCTGTTCGGGCGAAATGTGTGCGGGCGCAAATTCGGATGTGTTTCCATCCGGCGTTATGACCAGTGCATTCAAAGACATGGTTGGGTCGTATCCGCCCGATACATGAAAGCGGTTAAATAGGACATCCCCCATTCCTGCCATGTAAAAGCCTTCGTCCGAGGGATCGGAATAGACTTCTACGGCGCTTCCGTTGGGGGCAGAGACGCGACCCAGGATGTTCTCCCCCAGCCATGTGACTTGTTCGATTACCGGCGATTCCTGCATTTCATTGCCGCCATCCTCCAGCGCAATTCCTTTCCAGCCATTCCCGGAGATGGAGTTCATACTGATCCGGTTACGGATTGTTCCTTCGCCTTGAACGAGAATTCCATTGTTCATGTTGTCATTAATTTCATTGCGAAGAATATTCTGATCATGCGCCCCATCCTTTAACCATACCCCGTTGCCGTCGCTCATCGCAATACGATTCCATTGGATCCAAGTGCTGCCAATTCCGTCCGCGAGGACAATTCCGTTCCCGTTGCCGAAGAATGGATGATCGCTGATGAAATCGGGAATACCAATGGCGTTGTGGACGATATTCGCCCGGGTATCGGAACCCGACAAATATATACCCGCCGTGCTATTCAGGAAGATATAATTGATCTCCTCGTCTTTTGCATTGTCCTTTCCGATTTCCAAGTGTTCACCTGCCATTGCCTTGATTCCGAATTCATTTTCCGTGATTCTTGTGCCGGACACGTTGATTCCGGTCGTGTGCGCGCCCAGAATGGAAATACCGCTATGATGATTCCCAGCTAATTCGTAATTTTCAATAACCATATTTCGACTATTATCAATCCGTATGCCGTTTTCCCCATTCCGATAGGATTGGCCATCTCGGACAGTAATATTATCCGAATCGAGAATACTGATTCCATTACCGCTGCAAGATGAAGTGGCGCATTCTTCCAGAAGTACATTTGCAGAATTCTGCGCAATCAGAATTCCGTTTTTGCCTCCCGATGTCGCAGCAATATCAAGGAAAGTCACCTGGTTTGAGTTTACTATCTCGATTACATTATTGACTGTTGATATATTGGCAGTAAAATCCTCCGCCGTGATGGATATGCTGTTTTCGATGCGCAAAAACATTTCAAACATATTCAGTTCATGTCGAAGCATATTCAACAGGATTCCGCTTGAATCCTTCACATGGAAGCCAATTCGCGTCAGTGCCGGATTTGCGCCATCGAATTGGACGGACGGATTCGCGATGCGATCTCCCGTCGAGCCTTCCACGAGGATTCCCACCTGCCCTGCGTCCCGGTACAATCCCGACCAGACATTGTTATTCATCGAATCCGGACCGTGAATCCACAGGCCGCGATCATAGCCCCAGGATCTGCCAAAATTGATGTTCACATTCGAACTACCGAATAGTTCATACCCAGCGCCGCCGGTCAGGCTTTCTGCCTGCTGATTTTGAATCTGGCCGTTGTCGTCATTTTCCAAATATCCGGCGTATGAGTTATCGAAAGAGATATTGTACACTCCCAACGGTTCAGGAATGCGATTCCTGTCCACAAAAAAGCCGCCCAAGAGATTCATCCCGCTATAGCACCTTGTAAATCTTATATTTTTCGGTCCTGTCCCAACCAGTACACCCCAGCCGTTGTTCTGATACAGGTCGCGATTTGTAGAATCTGTTTTTCTGCACATTCCAATTCGAATATCCTCAAATGTATTGAAATCCGTACCTGTGTCCTGCACAACTATTCCGTTTCCTGCATACCGGTTTATCAGGCAACCTTTCAACGTATTTCGGCTTGCTCCCCGGCGAACGACAATTCCGTCACCACCGCTTCGAATAGGCCAGGATACGCCTGCGGCCAGGGCAAATCGATCGTCCCGATACGGAGTTCCGATATACACATCCGCTCCAATATGATTGTCGGATGTACCGATATCTTCCAATATGATTCCATTCTCCCCGGTTCCGAGTATGTAGATATTATTGAATGTATTTCCGTGCGCTCGATCACACAGATGGATTCCATGACGCTGATGTGGTCCTATTGCATTCAATTTCCATGACTGCGCGTCTTTTATCCCACCAATTCGCACATGCTGGCTACGATTGGAATGACTTCCCAATCCCATCAGAACCAAACCACTCCGATTGCTCATTAAATTGATATCGTATAGAAAACAATCGCTACTGTTTTCAAGAACAATGCCATCGCCCTGGTTATTTAGAATAGATCCATATCTTATTGTCGTCTGGTCTGCATTTTTGAGATGAATACCCTGTCCGTTGCATTGTTCGACTGTTGCCTTGACGATGTTTAGATCGCTATTTTCAATATATATACCGCCCAATGCCGCGTTGGATACCGTATTCCAACTTACAGGCGCATAATCATAACTGACGCGGTTATCGCCGCCCCCGCTGATTCGAATACCGTAACCGCCGCAATTCAGGATGTCCGCCTGGATCCGGTTGCCGATCCCTTCCTGAATCAGGATGCCATTCTGACCACAATTTATAAATCGTCCGACCACGATGTTTGCAGAACCGGAAATGGTAACCCCGTTTCCCTGTAAACAGCTTACCTCGGATAACTGCAGCGTACTGCCATTTCGAACATGAATCCCGTCCCCCTCCAACACGATGGTATTTGACCCTATGTTAACGCTGTCCTGGTCTCCGATGGCCATATTGGCAGCATACAATGTTGTGCCAATCAAATCCGTCTCCATTGAATCCGCACATTTACCGCCGCCCGTATCACCATAGACCCAATCGCCTTCTTCCCTGTTCTCATCCGAATCATCCAGATTTACTGTGCCCGTCAGAATCGGTCCTTCCACTTCGCCGCCATGATCCGCATGTTTATGATTATATGAGTAATGAATCCGTTGTTCGTCATTCGGGCCGCCCGGTGAATAGATCTTTTCCAATTCCTCATCCTCTTCCTGCCAAATATAGTAGGGGTTTCCTTCATTATCATATCGTTTCAGCTCATAGTAATGATGCCGCCATTCCTCATTCTCATCGTCCCAGGGTTTCCGATACGGATCGAATTCTCCGCGCCCAATGGCAGCGGCTTCATCGAGCGATATCCGACCATTTGGATTCAGTCCAATGGTGGTTGATCTCACGATGATTCGAAATCCAAGAGGAAGAGGGGTCGGAATATCAGCGAATCCTGGAGCTCTCCTGATGATAAGTTCACCACTGACTCCGGCGGGGCTATAAACTCGAACGGGAAAGGTATCACCTACCTCGCCGACCGTGGGCATTCGAAACACTAATTCCGTTCCCGATTGTTTTTTTACCTCCGGTGAAATCTCTTCGCCCACCTTGACCGTATAGAGATCTCCCCAAAATGGATCCGTGGAGAGAAGGGTGACCCATTCGCCCACCCGTGCGTCCGATGGTGACAAACTGAGCACATTGGGAGGACCCATGATTTCGACAGGAACGCCTGGTGTCATGTAATCGTTATTTTCGGGAGATACGATCGTCACTTCGTATGGCCCGGGAGTCATGTGTTCGGGTACGCCGACGGTAATCTGCCTTCCATCTGAATAAAAGAACAGATCCTCCATCTCCCTCCCATTGAGAAAGACCTTATCGAGGATGCCCTTGTTGGACATGAGGCCCGATCCGCGAATTTCGAATGTGGATCGATATCCCGCATAGGGGCCTTGATCTTCTGCGGAAACGGAGGGATACACATGGTCGGGTTCGATTAAGACTATCGCGGGAATGCGCAGCAGCGTAAAGCGCTGTGTCGCCTGGGCGGGTTTCATCATTCCCGGGGTCTCCACCTTGACTATATAATTCCTATAGTGAACAAAGTTGGTATTGGGCTCGGGAATCCGTACGACCAGTTTTTCGCGTCCCTCAACCGAAATCACGTCCGCCCGATTGACTCCAAACCAAACCGTATTTCCTTCCGGGTTGGGCCAAAAAGAAGAACCTTCAATAGTTACTTCGCTGCCCGGTGTACCACTGATAGGGTAGAATGATGTAATTTTCGGGCTGAAGGGATCGCCGACAACCACAATCATGGATTCCAGCGGTGAAGGGCCGGGAGATAATTCCATTTCATAAACATTAATCAAATGTCCCATCAGGCCGAGGAAACGTTCCGCGACTCGCCCGCCGGCAGACGCTTTCCCCAAGAATTTCAGCAGTGCGTTCGAATTCGCCACGCAGCGCAGGAGTCCTTTCTCTGCCTTATCTTGAACTCTTTCCAGTGCTTCTTTTGCCTCGTTCGACAACTGGCCATGCAGGGAGGAGACCATACTAACCGGTAAGGAAGCGATTCTGGCTTTTATGGCTTCCACCAGGCAATCCCAGATAATTCCTGCAATCACCTCATCCGTTGCTTTCTGAAGGAATTCGGAATTTGTAAGATCTTCGGTCAGCTTCCTGGAAATATTCTTGACCAGGACCTTGATATAGGCTTTATCCAGTCTGGTTTTATTTGCGAAGAAATCCCAGACATCCACAATGATTTGTGCCAGATTGCTGGTGAAGGCACCGCTCATTTTCTCAACGCCGTCTTCCATGTTCCCAATTGCCTCAAAATCCTTTTTTTCATGTTCTTGCGGCGTATACAGTGCCCCGCTGTAACCGTGTATCATATACAATCCATCCTCCATCCCCTGCAATTTCAGATTTGTTGTAACCGATCCCGCGACGGAATCGATCATCGTTCCATAATTGAGCCAGTTCATCACTTCATTGACAACCATCAAACGGACGTTGATTTTTGCCGTCCATAAATTCGCGGGAACCAAACAACTTGTTTCATACGTAGAGAGATTGAAACCGGCTCGCTGCATCTCATAAAATGAAGTATTTAATCCGCGAGGGTAGTCATTGGGATTGAGTTTATACAAAGTCACGAGCCAATCAACGGGACTGTATTTGTTATCCAGCCCCATTATGACGGAATGGTTTCCGGCATTATATTCCGCGCTGAGGTACAGTCTATCGATTCCATAAATATTTACATCGGCTTGATTGTTGCCGATATCGGCAGCATAGGACACATGCGGCAGGCTTGCTAGAGGCGACGACACCGAATGCGTTTGCCGTATAGTTTTCGGGTCGCCGGTCTTTGCGGGAATGATACCGTTCATCGCGTTAATTACCGCATTCAGGGCTGCATGCCAGGCGGTACCGATTTCGGCATCGTGTATCCCGTCCACGCCGAGCGGGAAGCGCTGTGCAATGACTTCCGCGAGGAATGCCACTTCGGGTATTCGATCCATCAGAGTAAACAAGTGAGTGGCGAGGGCAGGATCATTGCACCCAATCAGGGGGACAGTAAAAATCATTGCTTTTGCGGTGGAAAGCGCGTCAATATGAATCGGCTCATTCCATGGGGAATATCCGGGGATATAATAATATTGGTACAGATTCGGATTATCGTCGTTTACCGTTGCAGCCTGGTAAAGCAACAATTCATCTTGGGGGCCGTATAAGGTAAAGATGCCCTGCGTATTATCGACTCGGATAAAATCATGGACTGAAAATACCATATATTGTCTGGGATCAAGGGAGCCGTCGACCGTCAGGATACCAGAAAATACATCCAATATACTGAAGGAGTCGAAACTGATCGCGGAGCCGCCCGGTGTATTCAGTCGAAACCTGCCACTGATGGCTCCCTGAGGCACGGTGAATGTAATCAATGAGCTGGAAATGGAAACGATCTCGACCTTCAGGTCGTTCAGGTATAGCTCGGTATCGGCGACATTGCCCGAGGGAAAATTACGACCTATCAAGGTGACCCTGTCGCCGATGCGTGCACTGAGGGGCACGATTGTGTCAATGACCGGTTGGGAATCACTATAGTCGCCGGTCAGATCGCCGGGTGGAATCAAGCCGACGGTTTCCTGTAAAATGATGTCGGCGTCCTCTCGGGTGATTCTTCCGTCGCCCACCCGTCGCCCTTCCATGCCTGGATTGGGATAAACATCGGCACGCTCTATTTGTTCGGAATTCAGGGTAACGATTTGTTCCAAATGCTGAAGGATCAGCAGTGCGTCCCGGCCATCGATCGAGCAGTCGCCGGTGGTATCCCCCTTTTGGAGAGGCACATCCGAGCCAGGAACACTCAACGTTGAAATGATAACCAGTATACCGGCGCACAGGATATTCACGATTGGACCCATCACATTAGTCTGCCTTTCCAGTCCGGTGAAATGCGACAAAAATCTCATTGGATTATAGCGCATAATTCTGCAACAGGAAGCGAAATATACTTTGCGTGCTGGAAACGGATTAGGGAAAGGCGCGACTTGAACTGCGGATTGCTTTCGAGGCAATCGTTCACGGCTTCCCGACAAAATGTTGAATTCCAGTAACTGGCCTCCTCGTTGCGTTATCCGTGTTTATTGAAGCGGCATGTCAGAACTTCCGCTTCGGCAGCGACTTACGTTGAATAGCCTTTTGCCCATCGGGTTTCGGGACAAACATGTCGGCGGGGGCCAGACCGCACTCGTCAATCATCTGTCTGCAATATTCAAGATTTCCCAAGTCCTGTTTTCCCCCGTTATTGGTGCCAAAGGAGAACGTGGCCCCGGCCTTTTTCGCGCGTTTGATAAAAGCCGGCTTTGGAAGTTTCAACCCGGCATTGATTTCGATCGCGACGCCGTTTCGTACCGCCGCGCTAATGACGCGGTCAACCCGTTCAGTCGTCCACAGTTCGTCATATCTCCCGGCCAACTCCGCTGGAAGAAATGTTGGATTGGCATAAATATCGATGGGTTCGTTATCAAGGATCCAAACGATCCGATCCACGAGCATGTCGATAAACGTTTCCGGTTCTCCTATAACCGTTTCTTCCTTCACCCAGAGGCGCATGCGCTTTCCCTCATTGTTACGCCAAGTCATCGCGTCGGTAAAAATGTAATCAAACTGGGCCATGGCCTCCGTCGAAAACAACTCCACCCATTCCCTTCCCTCGGCCTGCATGCCTACATAAACTCCCTGGCCCCGCATTATTTCAACATATTCTCGAAGTCCGGTGTCGTCGGTGACCGGAAAGTTTACGCCGCAATTCTGGGCGATTCCATAGCGCAGACCGTGCGCCAACGCCCAAGTCTTGGCTTCTTCGAGGGAGAGTCCGCCTTTCAGGTGGACATGGTAGTCAACCATCGGGAAGGATTCTTGGCTCACGAATTGTACCGGACCGCGCAAACCCGATTCAAGTAACGGGGAATCGGCCTTGCAGGGATTCCAGGTTGTCCACGCGATGTTCGGACCGTCCCCTGAAGACTGATCGCCGCTCAGGCGGTTCGGCCACAGGTGTGCCACGTCGATATTTAAATGGTTCTCCGTGGGGCAAACCGTATGAGTGATATCCACTTTCCACGGGGTGGACCATACCTCACGCAAGTCCTGCCCATTGAGTGGCACACGTGCCATGCCGTCAATCTTGCCAACATGGTTGTTGAAATCAAAAACGGTTACCAACGTCCCATCGGGTCGCTGCACTGTGCGCGGATATCCGATATCGATACCCTTCCCCGTATAGTACGCGGCTCGCCGGGCATCTTTTTGATCCTTCTTTTGGAGAACCGGACTGGGAGACGGCCCTGTCACAAGCCAGGATTTTACCTCCACAGGCTCGCCGTCATTGGGAACGTGCGTGACAGGAACCACGGCAAGAGCGGTATTTATACCAACAAGAAAAATGAGAATACTACGCAACCTATTTACCTCATTCGTGCTTCAGAATTCGATCCGCCAAATTGACGGCGGTAATTGGTTTGCCCGATGCGTGGTGTTCATGCGTTGAATCGCCTGAAACGAGCGCATGGATTGGACACGATTCAATCAAGCCAGGCGCTACACATTCGGAAACCGCGATTTGTGCGTGCAGGTGCATCCCCATGGCCTTATCGGTTCATGACCTCTTTCAGTGCCACACTGCGCTTTTCCTTATGTGCAAGGCGGGCGGCATCCACAATGGCGATTTGTTCGAGCATCTCCTCATAGGGAACAGGAGGCTGATTTGTCTGCACCATTTGGCGGCAGAGATTGAGGACCTCCACAGCGGCATAGGGGTGTTGCTCATCGGCAAACATGGGCGAATGCAGCATCCCCCTGTCATTGTAAACACTTGCAGAATACTGCGAATCAAATGAGCCACCTCCCGAAGCGCAGAGAAGCATCACGCCGTCATTGGGCCTGTCGGGACGATTTCCATAGTCCAGATGGACATACGCCAGCGGATATTTCCCCATCGACTCTACCTTTTCAACTCCGGGACCGAACAGGTGCTGGGCGGCAGCGATAGCATGGATCTGACCGGCCAATGAATCCCAGCCGCCTCG
>JAKPYU010000804.1 GCA_029568995.1 Candidatus Omnitrophota bacterium
GCGCATTCGATGTCGTGATGAACGAAGGTATTGCCGACAAGGGGCGGGTTCTGACCGGCATGTCGGCTTTCTGGTTTTCACAAATTCCGGAAGCCTCACCGCATCAAGTACTCTCCACGGATGTCAATGATTACCCCGAACCGTTCTGCAAGTACCCCGATCAGCTGAAAGGACGATCCATGTGGGTTCGTCGAACCGAGCCGCTGCCGGTGGAGTGTGTGATTCGGGGATACTTGGCCGGGTCCGGTTGGGTGGAATACCAGAAAGGCATCCCGGTCGGGGGGAATCTTCTCCCCAAAGGATTGCTCGAATCGAGCCGTCTGCCGGAACCGATTTTCTCCCCGGCGACGAAAAGCGATGAGGGCCATGATATCAATATCACCTTCGATCAAATGGTCGAGATGATCGGCGGCCCGCTGGCCGAGGAGGCCCGGTCCCGATCCCTTGCGATTTACAGAAAGGCCTCAGCCATTGCCGAACAGAAGGGCATCATCATCGCCGATACCAAGTTCGAGTTCGGTCGCTCTTCCGAGGGCCTTCTCTTGATCGACGAAGTGCTGACACCCGATTCCTCCCGTTTCTGGCCCGCCGATGAGTATGAACCGGGACGGTCTCAACATGCTTTCGATAAGCAATTCCTGCGGGATTATCTCATCGCGATCCACTACGACCGTAATCCGCCGCCGCCCCCGCTTCCCGACGACATCATTGCCAAGACACGCGAACGCTACCTGGAGGCATACCGGCGGCTTACCGGTGAGGATCTCCCGATGGACTGACCATGGCCCAAAGCCGGATATCCGATTCCTCTTCAGAGGCGACCGACTTTCAGTCAAGGTCCCCCAAGATCCCTCATTCCTTCACCTCGTGGATTGTTCTTCTTGGAACAATCTGGTTCTGCTTTGTGGTGGTTCATTTTCTGTTTCTGAATCGGAATTTCGGTGTTCCGCTCTGGAAATATGTACCACGGGCGCTTTGGGATGTGCTGCTTGCGCCTGGTCCCTTCCTGTCCGGCCTTCTCACCGTTCTCTACGAAGCACTCATCCACTCTCCGTTTCTGCTGCTATTCGGCGTCACCGGCTGGATCTATCTCTTTCGACGTCTTCGCCCGAAGATGGATTTCCCGTCGATCAGTCTCGCGATCCTGTCAGGAATGGCGATCATCGGAATTCCGCTGCATTTTCTCGGTTCCCTGCATGTTCTTGGGAGATGGCCTGCGCTTGTAACTCCCATCGTCATGATCCTCCTGCTTCTGCTGCTACCCCGGCGCAGCCCTTCACCCGATCCACCGACCGAATCTTCCCCACCGACTGACCGTGGTATTGTCTATTACATTTCCTGGGGATTGACTTGGATTATTACCATTTTCATGTTTTACCATTCTCTCGGCTTTCCGGTGGACTACTGGGATGCGCTAATTTACTACGTTGACTATGCGCAGCGTACCTGGGAAGAAGGGGGATTTCCCACGATTGTCTGCGGCCAGGTCGGGATCGGCCTTGGTGCGAATTACCCGCATTTCTTCCATGTACTGCAGGTTCTTGCCGCCCACCTGACCGGCCAGTGGTCCGATCTCTACGGGCAATTGCTCCCGCCTGTATTCGGAGTGCTGACCGTCGGTTTGCTTGCGGGCCTGCTGAGGAATCTCTTCGGCAACGCAACTGTCACGGCCCTGGGCGTTCTGTTCTTTCGAGCCGTTCCGTACGGATTCTGCTACCAGATCTGGGTTTCCGACTATAGCCTGGTTATTGCGGCTACCGCCGGGTTCTTCTATTGCCTGGAGCGGTTTCTATCCACGCGCGACCGGCGTTGGTATGAAGTGACCGCCCTGCTGTGTGCCGTAATGCCCACAATCAACTACCTCGGTTGGATTTATTTCCCCCTTCTCGCGCTCGCGCCGTTTGTTAAGCGCACCGAATCCGGCGATTCTATTCAAATCATCCGTCGTTTCGCTCCGCTCTTCCTCCTGTCTTTTCTTTTGGCTATGCCCTGGTATATCCGAAATGTCATCGTTACCGGCAACCCGGTGTATGCTTTCTTTCATGAGATTCTCGACGGGAAATACATCGACCCGGAGGTGATGGCCTCCTGCAACCGGGAATGGGCAGCGAATGGCGACGGCCCCATCCTTTTCGGTGACAATACAATCCAACGGCTAGTCAATACCCCATACTATTTCCTTCTGGATAACTACAGCTGGAAATTCGGACCTCTTTTCACAGGGCTTTTTCTTCCCGGCTTTTTCCTCTCGCTCTGCAAAGGAAACCGCCGCCCCGTTTTCCTTCTCATGATCCTGTTCAGCCTGTTGCTCTTTATCTATCTTTATTTTATATCGGGTCTGTACTTCTATCATACGTTAGGGATTCTCCCCATTTCTGCCTGCTTTGCCGCGCTGCTCGTTCAGGAATCCGGTCAACCGGTCCGCCGTTTCCTGATCGCGGGCACGTTTGTTGCGGCGCTTTGTCCCGGTCTTGGGGATGTTCTCATGGGGCCAAAATTCGCGGTTCCCGCTTTGCCTGCTTTGAGGTACGGCCCCATGGACACGCAGAGTTATTATCGGTTCAAGTTCCGCGATGAGTTTCCGATATGGAACTTCATCAACCGTGAATTACCGCCCGGCTCCAAAATCCTGACCCACGAGAACCGGTATCATCTCTTTCGCCGTGACTTGCACTTTGTTCACCTGGACGATTGGGAGGTCTCTCGTTTGTACGGTCGTTCCTTTGACGAAATACAACGCTGGTTGAATGAGCAGGGAGTCGGCTATTATCTGAAGATTCCGAATGAGAAGAACCACCCGGTATTGACGCGATTGGGTCACCATGACTATCTGAACAATCCCACTTATTTCCAGGAAATGAGCAGGCAGGGGGAGACGGTTCTGTATCGCATTGTGCAGGATGGGAGTTCTGGCAAGGACTGAGAACCTCGGTGTGTTGAGGTGATCCACAGGCTGGAAGCCTGTGCCACCCGCTTTGTGGGCACTGGATTCCGGCTTTCGCCGGAATGACGGGCGAATTTGCTCACTGTATTCCTATTCGGGAGGAGTCTCGCTTTCCCCTCTTGTCTGCCGTCGGTAGAGATTTCGGATTTCCAGAAAGACTTGCTGATGATTCCGGTAGTCGGGATAGGTCCAGGGGAGCGTTTCGAACCGGCCATGGCGATAGAACATGGTGACTTCCGCATAAATGCCGTCCCTCAGGTAGACACGATGATAGAAGTTCTTGGTGCTTGCCAGGATGATATTGGCTGACGACAGGAGACCGGGGTCCAGGTTTACTCGGCGATTCCCGTCCGGGGAGGCAAACTCGAATTCGAGGCGATTTGTGAACTGTTTCGCATCGGCCAGCACATCGGGAAGAACCAGATCCCGGAACGAGAGATACTGGCGTTCCAGGCCCGTTCCCATTTCCTCGTTGTAGTAATCGGTCTCTTCGAAAGGGAAGACCGCGCTCCGATAATCCGCCGGACCGAACCGCTCCTGAAGATGGAAATCGACCTGTTCCCGGATTTGCGGATCGCGGAACAGGATGCCGCAGATCAGCTTGACCGATTGTGCCGGACGGATTTCGCCCATGGTTTTTCTCCCGGACAACGATGTTCAACCTTCATTGTTTCGCAGGGTGCGTCATGTTACAAGTACCCACGACCCTCAATCCGGATTTCGGACTGAGGACATTTTTGACATGGGAGACCTAACCATGGCCAGGACATTGATCTCCATTGCGCTGATTGTTCTTGGTGCGGCGATGCTTGCGGGGGCGCAGGACGAACGACCGACCCTGAAACTGACCCTGCACGAGTGTGCCGAAGTGGCCCTGGGCCGCAACCTTTCCCTGAAGATTGAACGGTTTAATGTGGATATTGCTTCGACATTTATCGAGGAAGAGAGCTCGGTGTTCGATCATATCTTCTCTGCCGGATTGGGGCGTCAGGATATCGAGACACCGAATACGAATCCACTGACCAGCGGATTTTCCAGCGAAGAGGAAACGCCGGGCAACGATCCCGTGCTGATCGACTTGCTTACGGACAGCAGAATGACGCTGAGCGAGTTTACGGACTATTTCGATTTCTTCGACAAATTGCAGCCAGGCGGCGATGTGGAAATTACGGAGTACAGCGAGGAGCACAATACGGCGCAGACGGGGATATCAAAGCGATTTCCCTGGGGTACGCAATATCAGCTCGAATTGGATCTCGACCGGCATGAAACGAGCAGCCCGTTTGAGGGCCTTAATCCGGCGGCGGATACGACGCTGCGATTTTTGATTACACAGCCACTTCTGAAGAATTTCGGTCCGGATGCGAATCTGGTTTCCGTCCGACTGGCGGAGAACAATCGCCAGATATCCCAGACCGAGCTCCGTGCCCGGAGCCTGCAGGTTATGGGCAGCGTGGTGGAAGCCTATTGGATTTTAATCTTGCGGCAGGAGCAGCTGGATATCCAGGAGGAATCTCTGCAGTTGGCGATGGATCTGCTGAAGAACAACACGGCGCGTGTGGAGGCAGGAGTCATGGCTCCAATTGAGATTCTGTCGGCCTCTTCGGGAGTTGCGGCGCGACAGGAGGGAGTGATTGTGGCAAAGAACGCCCTGGAAGATGCCGAAGACGATCTCAAGCGTGTTCTGGAACTTCGAGACGGTAAAGAGTTGTGGGACATCCATATTGTTCCGGCGGATCGTCCGCTGTACCTGCCCACTCACGTGGAGCTGGAGTCCAGCCTGCGCACTGCGCGTGAGAATCTTCCGGTGCTGAAGACGCTGGCCCTCTCGATTGACAACGCCGATCTGAGTGTGAAGGCGGCGAAGAATCAGTTGCGTCCGCAACTGGATCTTTCCATGGGAGCCTGGTCCAGCGGATTGGGGGACCATGCGGATGACAGCCTCGACCTGATGAAGGATGGAGATTTTACGTCCTACACGGTGGGACTGACATTGACTTATCCGCTGGGAAACCGTGCGGCGCGTGCTCGGATGCAGCGTTCCGAGTTGCAGGCCGAGGCGGCTCGAACCAGCCTGGAGGACCAACTGCGCGGAGTCGATCTTCAGGTGCGTGCGGCAATCCGCCAGATCGAAACCAATCAGCAGCGGGTTGATGCCACGACCATCTCTGTGGACCTGGCCGAAGAACGACTTCGGGCGGAAGAAGAGGCCCTGCAGGTCGG
>JAKPYU010000660.1 GCA_029568995.1 Candidatus Omnitrophota bacterium
TCGGGGAACGCCCCCTCCAGCAGGGTGGCCAGATTTTTGTACACACGCGGCTTGATCGGCATCAGATTCTTGAGAATCGCGGATAGGGGCAACCCCTCACGGTCAGGGATCAGATCCACGACTCGGTTGATCTGCTCCCGCTCTTCGGCGCGGAGCGGATTGAGAGGCGAGACAACATCCTCATCCTCAACTGTCACCAATCCCAAACCGTTCAGCACCAGGGTAATCAGGTGCAGCTTATCCATTTCGACGGGTGTCAGGTTGTCCAGTTTGACCTCTTCCTTTGTTTCGATGCTGCCCGATTCCTCGCGTTCGGGGCGGGTTTCGCGCATTCGAGAGAGGTCCTGACGGATGGCGGTCTCACTTACGCCCATTTTCCCGGCAAGGAATGTGACGTACTCCGATTGGACAACGGCTTCGGGAATTCGCTTCAGGATCGGCAGAAGGTCGCGGACAACCGCACGTTGAGCGGCGACTCCCTCCAGCCCATACTGAATGACGCTTCGGTTGAAACAGTACTCGAAACCATCGAGCGCCGTGTCCAGAAGGGTTTTCATCGCGTCGGTTCCCTCTTTGGCGAGAAACGAATCGGGGTCTTCGCCCGTGGGAAGCACCACCACCCGAACGGGAAGTCCGGTGTTTAAAAAAATCTCCGCGCCGCGTCGTGCCGCCATCAGGCCCGGCTCATCGCCATCGTAGATCAGGTAGATATTCTCCCCGTATCGCCGAAGGACACGCGCGTGACTTTCGGTCAGCGCGGTTCCAAGCGATGCCACACTGTTTTCGAAGCCGAAGCGGTGAAGGGCAATGGCGTCCATATAGCCTTCGACCACCAGCGTTCTTCCCACGCGGCGGATGGCTTCCCTGGCCTTCTCAAGCAGGTAGAGCGTACGGCTCTTGTTGAATAGAGGGCTTTCGGGCGAATTGAGATATTTCGGCTCGCCGTCGCCAAGGATGCGCCCCCCGAACGCCACGGTCTTGCCCAGCGGATTCGCGATGGGGAACATGATCCGGTTGCGGAATCGGTCGTAGAATCCGTTTCCATCCTGACGGGGGATAATCAAACCCAGCTCCTGCTGGACTGTTTCCGGGATGCCCATTCGGGACAGGGGATTCTTGAGAGCCTCCCAGGAATCGGGCGCATAGCCCAGGCGAAAGCGCTTGATATCGGCCTGGGATAGTCCCCGTCGGGTGAGGTATTCCTGGGGCGGCTTAGAATTGGCGAGCATTTTTGAGAACAGGTTGGCGGCGGTTTCCATGACCTGGGTCCGGTCGAGATCGGGCCGTTCGCGATTGGCTTTACGCTCGTCCTCGTCAAAGTCCAGGCGCACACCGGCGCGGTCTGCGAGGAACCGAAGTGCCTCAAAGAAAGACAGGTTTTCAACAGATTGAATGAATGTGAGAGCTGTGCCGCCTTTGCCGCAGCCGAAACATTTGAAGATTTGCCGTTCGGGGTGAACGCTGAACGAGCCGGTTTTCTCCTTGTGAAACGGGCACACACCGAAAAAGTTCTGCCCGCGCCGCTTGAGAGAGACATAGTTCGAGACAATATCGACAATGTCGGTGCGTTCGAGGACCTGGTCGATGACTGTCTGGGGGATTTTTGCCATGTTCTCAATCCGGGAATGGTTCGATGGGGATACTGTAGCATTAAGGGGATGGGGAGCGGAGAGGGGAGCGGGGCATCTTGCCCCCGAACCATGGGCAATAGGCGGGTGTATGCTATTTCAACGCCTCCAGATCAACCTGCTTCAATAAATCCATATCAGGCGGCGGGCACATGGCCCTACGCGCCGAAGGATTTCTCTGCGCCAATTGCATAGAGGAATTTCAGCCTATCAGCCATATTCCCTATGGGAGCGTCCACAAGGTATTCAGTGCAAGAACCAATTGCCTACGTCAACACTTGGTGACAATGGCGTACTGAAGATAGATGTATTTCCATCGGGGTGCGTTACGGTCGCCGTGACATGACCGGACGTCGGAATGAAACCTGTGAAGACGAATGACCCGCCTGCGACAACCGCCGAACCCAGATAGGTCTCTCCTTCATCTTCGGAATCGCTGAATATCTCAATAAGACTTCCATCGGGCGCAGTGACGGTTCCTGAAACGGAAGATGAATCCGCCCCAGTGAGCGAAGGTGGCAAGATCCCGCCATTCACCACACCTGAGAAATAGATTCCCTCGCGGACATTCTTCGTTATCGAACAGTGCGATATGGTCATATTGGCGGTTCTCCTCGAAGAAATCCCACATCGGCCATTCTCATGGATAATCGACGCCACGATGCCGCAGCGCTGTGCACCAACCACACTCATGCCGTGGCCCCCGTTGAAACGGATCACATTCGCTCGATGTTCTCCAATACAGTTGTCGGCGGATATCCCATTTCCCGTGTTAAATTCAAGGATATTGTCGCGAGTGACCATATCCTTACAGTTGAGCAGAGAGATCCCCGCGTTACCGCCGGATATCTCATTCCCTGCAATGTCGATTCGTACGGGATTGGGATTCTGCGCGGCCGCCTGCACGTTGATTCCGTCTCCGCAGTTACGCAGAACGTTGCCCTCAAAACGGATGTCCAGTACAGCACCGGATGACTGATCCTGGACAGAGACTCCCCTGCAATCTTGAAGATCATTCTCCGCTATAAGAATATCCGAGAGTTCATGTCCCTGGCCACCCCGAGTCATAATCTGCAGGTGCCTATCCGTGGTAGACATTCTGTTTTGAAGAATTCGCACGTGGCGCATCGCCTGAGTATGCGGAGTTTCGTCGGGATTTGCATTGGGAGTTAAACCCGTGTTGAGTCCGATTTGTCCCGTGACAATATTATTCGCAATCGTGGCGTCTTCGATTGTGCAACTATTGCGACGGATATCAAAACCAATCTCACAATTACGGAAGGTGTTGCCCGTTATTTCGAGATTCCTTGCCACATCTCCAGGTTCCGTATCCCCCCAGGAGCCGACACGGAACGTGCAGCCGGATTGCCAGCTGGCGTAAGGAAACGGAAGGCCGTTGTAGTTGCCACGGGCCGGCATTGTCACAACGTTATTCCGGATCGTCATCCCGGTAGGGACTCCGTAAGGTTCGATGCCGCGTCGATCCACATCCGAGATGGGAGGTATCGGGAGTGTGGTCGCGTCCACTTCGACATGATTGTTTTCGATCAGAACGTTGCCTCCATCGCCATTGACGATGATTCCTCCTCGAAAATCCCGAATGTGAAGGCCACGAATGGTTACGTTTGATCCGGACGCGACCGTAATGCCGTCCTTTATCTCACCGGTCCTGTTCCGGATTGTGATATCAGGGGTCCCGTCACCGTCAATATCGCCGTCGACAGTGATGTCGCTTGCCTCAACAGAGGGCAATTGCTCGGAAACATCAATGACTGTTCCCGCAAGTTCCGGCGAGAACCGAATGACGGCAGGCATGCCGCCGACGTTTGCGGACTCGATGGCTTCCCACAAGGATATCAGGCCGTCATCGGGAACCGCCTGGCCTGAGTTGCTGTTGACAAGGATCACCGCTGCATCTTCGCCAATGACCATTCCCTGGAGACTGAACAGCAACGCACAAACCAAGAGAGCCAAGACTCCATGCCGACTTGCCGTATCAAGCCACAAAGGACAGGTCATAGTCACACTTCTCACAAATACTCCAGGGACAATAGCGCGGATTCCGAACATGATGTGCATCCTCTTCTCCGGTCTTGAGACAGGCTTATTTGCTCGCCCCGCCCAAAGCATTCCCATAAATCCCATTCAGCCGTGACACAATTGTCTTCCATGACAAATCCCCCTCGGCAAGTTCTCTGGCGCGGTGGGCCATGGCGTGTTGTTCCTCTGCGGGAAGGTGAAGCACCTCCAGGACGGCATTCGCGAAGGATTCGGGGGATGGGGACGAGACACGACCGATTTGCTTTTCACGGATGATAACCGCGGAATCGCCGATGTCATTGGTGACAATGGGGCGCCCGGATGCCAGATAATCGCCGAACTTGATCGGCCCGCGCGCACGGTTTGCCAGGGTATCCGCCAGCGGCAACAGGTGCACGCTTGCCGCACCCAGGAACTTTGGCAGCAGACTGTACGGCACATCGCCCGGCAAATAAACCTGCTCACCCACACGGAATCGTTGTCGCAGAATCTCCAGCGCAGGTGACTCCACACCCCCCCCCACAACAAGCAGTTGACAAGTGGGAGAATCCTTTAGAATATGTGTAAATGTATCGGCGATAAGTTCAATATCCCAAAGGGAATA
>JAKPYU010000677.1 GCA_029568995.1 Candidatus Omnitrophota bacterium
TGGTTCGCTATGGTTTGGTGACGGCAATGCCGCCTCCCCGACCGACATTTCTCAGATGGGGACATGGGAAATCGATCCGTTTGATGCCGTCCTGCTCGAATGGGATTTCGACGCGGCCGTGATCGATGCGTTCTATGCCCAGGCGGTCGATGATCCTTTTGAGACCAATGCCGACGCGAGCACATGGGCCATCAACGCCTCTTACATCGGTCTGGAAGGCCATCAGTTCGATGCGTATTTTGCCTTCAACAATGCCGATTACAGCGAGTATTTCGGCGGTGGCGATGTCGAGGCTTTCCTGGTTGGTATCCGTGCAGCGGGTGACATCCTTCCCGAAGAACTCTCTTACAAAGCAGAAGTTGCCTACAACTTCGGCGATATCGACGATGGGGGCGCCCTCATTCCCGGATTCGGCGGCCTCATGACCATCGGCGATGGCGACATCGAAGGATTCGCGGCTGAAGCCGGTCTCAACTATCATCCCGAAGTGGATTACAGCCCGGAGATCGGATTCATCTACACCTGGTTGCAGGGGGATGATGATAACTGCGGCATCGCTCAGGATGAGGACTTCGAAGGCGCCTTCTTGCCGTTTGAAGCCAAAACCTACGGTCAGATTGCCGATAGCTTTGTCTTCACCAACGCTCATATCTTCCACCTGACCGGTGGTGTTGAGTTCAACGAGCAGTGGGGCCTCGATGCCGACTGGTATTACTTCCTCCTGGATGAGGATGAAGATATCAGCCAGCCCGAACTGACCGGATTCCGTGGTTGGGGTGCTGCCGAAGATGACGATCTCGGATTCGAGTTGGATGTTCAGCTGAACTACGCATTCAACGAATCCCTCGGAACCTTCGTTGGCGGCGGTATCTTCTGGCCGGGCGATGCCATCGAAGAGATGAGCCCGACTGGGGATGATGACGAAGCCTTCTTCATCCGAACTGGCGTGAAAGTGGCCTTCTAATCATTCACTTCTTAAGCCTCTCGACGGGGAGCAGCCGGACGGTTGCTCCCCGTTTTGCTGTACGCCCTTGGAGTGCGGGAGCGTCAGCTCCCGCCTTTTCCCTGGTTGCGATATAGTGTGCCGAACCACAAGGCGGGAGCTGACGCTCCCGCACTCCAGGGAATCGCGAATGCGGAATCTGAATTCTTTTTTATATCTTGTGATTGTGTTTTTTTTCGCCTTTCTCACGGCGAGTCTTCTTGCTCCGTTCACCATCCGCCTGATCGACTCCATCGCTTTCCTTGCAGTATTGAGTGAATACGACCCCGCAAAGGTTTTTCGCCGCCTGGTTGTGGTGATGTTCCTTGTGGGGCTGTATTTGTGGCGTCGCCGGTTGGCGATCCCTCCCGCCTCGGAAATCGGCTTGACGCGCCATTCATGCTGGAAAAGCAACCTGATGGCGGGAATCTGCATCGGGGTACTTGGCTTGTCCCTGGTTCAATCGGCGACGGTGGTCTTGGGCCACCGGATCCTCGACCCCGAGCGTGATCTGACTGTTTTCTCAATCGTAAACGCCATGCTGAATGGATTTTGCACTGCGGTGGTCGTAGGGATACTGGAAGAGATTGTATTCCGGGGAGTGCTTTTCCATGCCCTCTTGCAGCGGACGGGACGCGGAGTGGCCGTAATCGGAACCAGCCTGATTTTCGCCGCATTGCATTATTTCCGAACGGGCGATTCGGAGATTCCCCGCCATTCTCTTTGGATCGGTCCCCTGGCGGCTTGGGAGTTACTCCAGGGCTGGTGGGACCGATTCCATCTTTTCCCGGATTTCACCGGTCTTGTTCTGGTAAGCGTTGTGCTGTGCTGGTCTGTGCTTCTGAGCCGTGACATCTACACGGCGATTGGGCTTCATGCAGGTTGGGTGTTTGTCATCCAAGCCTCCAAAAGGCTTTTCGACCGGGCAGACAACATATCGCCGGTTCTTTTCGGCGGATCGCAGCTCTATGACGGTTTTGTCACCATCGTCCTGCTGGCAGGGATGATTCCATTCCTGCACCTGTGTCTCCGGCTTGGATGGTTCAAGGTGGCCCCAGGGGATGGGGAGAGACACGGAGAGGGTTGAATTCGGTTGGCTTCTTTCCCTCACTCCAACCTTCTCCCTCCGCGAATTGTCCGCTGCGTCCATCTTTCTTGTCTCTTTTCTTCCTTATGCGTTTGTGTCTTCGTGTCTTTGTGGTTCACTTGCCCCTTCTTCTCTCCCTTTCCTTTATCCGGGTCCATCCGTGCCGTCCCGTCCACCGAATCTGGCCCCATAACCCTTTCGGTTGCTCTTCCGACCCATTCCATCTACCATCTAAGTGAACATCAAGTACCCCGCATGTTGACAAAGTCATGAAAAGGTCTTTTCTCAGCCGTCTTCTGGACCACACCGATAAGATTGATAAACAGCAGGTTGTGGATTACCTGGTGGAAGTCGCCGAGGAACGCGATCTGCTCCGCTTCATTTTCGACAGTATGATGGAGGGGATGGTGGTAATCGGATCGGATATGACCGTGTCGTATCTGAACCGAGCCGCCGCCGATCTGTTCGTTGTGGAGGACATTGACGAGGCGCTGGGCAAACCGGCGCAGAGAATCATCCGAAACCGGCGCATCCTTCAACTCTGCGAGGAAGGTCTTCGTACCACGGAAGGGAATTTGCATCGTGAATTGTTCCTGCGCATGGAAGATCGAGAGATTTACCTTCAAACCAATGTTGTGCCGCTTCACCTGCCCCACAGTGAATTTGCCATCCTGCTCCTGTTTGTGGATCGAACAGAGGAACGCCGTGTGGAGGAACGTCTTCGACACGCCGAGAAACTAGCGTCTCTCTCCACATTGACCGCGGGCATGTCACATGAGATTCGCAACCCGCTCAACTCGCTTTCCATCCATCTGCAACTGCTTCGGCGGAAACTTCGACGATGCGAGGAGCAGGACGGCGAGACCGTGGAAATCCTCGGAGTCCTCCAAAACGAGATCAAGCGATTGAATAACGTCCTTACCTCGTTTCTGAGTGCCGCTCGGAGAGATGCCGCTTCCTTTATTCGTTTATCGCCGCGCTCCCTCATTACGGATACTCTCGCCCTGATGCGCCCCGACCTGGAGAACGAGGGAATCGAGGTCATTGTGCATGAGGAAGGGGAAATCCCCGAAATCCGGGGAGATCCCATTCAACTCAAACAGGCATTCATCAATATCCTGAAGAACGCGGTCGATGCCATCAAGGAGGCTTCCCAGACCCTTCTGGAGGAAGGCCGCGAACCGGGCGAGCGAAGGGTTACTATCACGCTTGTGCGGGAAGAGGGGCAGGTGAATTTTATTTTCACCGATACCGGGGCCGGGATTCTCGACAGCGATATGGAGAAAGTATTCGAACCGTATTTCACGACACGAGAATCCGGAACCGGACTGGGGCTGATGATTGTCAACCGGATCGTTCATGAACATCACGGGGATGTCAACATTCGAAGCCGGATCGGCCAGGGAACACAGGCGATCGTTTCCCTGCCCATGGCCCCCGAACCGACGAAACTGCTGGAACACGCGGCCCATTCCGCCGCCACGGAAACACAGTCGTGACACACTCCTCCCACATCATTACACTTACCACCGATTTCGGCCTGCGGGACGGCTTTGTCGGGGTGATGAAAGGTGTGATCGTGGCCCGTGCGCCACAGGCGCATATCATCGACATTTCCCATGACATCCGTCCGTTCGACACAGTTGCCGCAGGATTTCTGCTCGAATGGGCATTTTCTTATTTTCCCCAGGGGACTGTTCACACCGTTGTAGTCGATCCCGGTGTCGGAACCACGCGGGATGTTTTAGCTTTCGAAACGAAGGGACAGCGAATCCTCTGCCCGGATAACGGGATTCTCTCATCGCTCTGGGCCGACCGTACCGAGCCGTATCGGTTAGTTGTTGCAGAGAACCGGGCGCTTTGGCTGGACGAAGTCTCCGGCACGTTTCACGGCAGAGATATTTTCGCACCGCTCGCGGCATTTCTGGCAACCGGCGGGGATCTAAGTCAGGTGGGATCGCCACGGGATCAACCGGCTGTCCTGTTACCGCCGCCACAGGCGGAGTTCGGCAAAAAAGAGATACAGGCTGAAATCGTCTACATCGACCGTTTCGGAAATTTGGTCACAACCATCAGGCGTAACGCGCTGCTCGAGTGGCTGCACGAACGTAATGCCACCCGGCGCGATATGATCATCCAGCTGGGGACATCCTGTATTCATGGGATCTCGGACTGCTATGGGGCCGTGGAGGAAGGTCTCCCGGTTGTCGTGTTTGACGGCTATGGAAGGCTGGAGATTGCGATCAACCTGGGACGAGCCGATCGAGTCCTGAATGCGGTTGTCAGAGATCGAGTAACCGTTAGCCTTTCTTGAAATCTTATGAAAATATTAATGCTTCATCCTCATGATATTGATTACGATCCCTGGACCATTCGCATTCTCGAATCGGCCAAACACCTTGCCTTGCGGGGCCATCATGTAACCCTCTGTCATGTACCGAAACGGAAAGTGGAACCCCATGAGAAGCCGGTCCATCAGCATTACCCGGAGAATATTGCCATTCATCCGCTCGGTGTCCGAAACAGCGATCTCTACCGAAACACCCGCCAAGTCATGAACCTGGCTCGTGGTGCGGATCTTCTTCACGTGCAGAAATGCTTTCCGGTCGCCGCAGTCCCCTGTCTGTGGGCGGCGTACCTGATGGATCTTCCGGTACACTACGATTGGGACGATCACGAGACGGCGATTTCGGGGATTGTCTGCGAGGATACGCTGGTCCGCCATAAGACCGCAATCTGGGAACGGCGAATGCCGTCTTTTGTCGATACGCTTACCTATTCAAGCGAAGGTGTCCGCCAATTGGCGATCCGATGTGGATTCCCGCAGGATCGTATGTGGTGGGCGCCGGTCGGCGCGAACCTGGACCGTTTCAAGCCGGGGGAGAATGCGGAAGATATACGAAATAAACACGGTGCGGATGAGAACACCCCGGTTGTGCTTTACCTGGGGCAACTGGAGGGAGCGGCCTATGCGGAATTGGCCGCGCGAAGCATGGAATTCGTTCACTCGAAACATCCCGATGCTGTGCTGTGGATTGTCGGCGGGGGCAGAGGATTGGGGGAACTGCGGCGATTTTGTGGTACGATTCCATGGGGACAGTGCGTTCGGTTGCTGGGGTATGTGCCGCATGAAGAGGTCCCCCGATACCTGGCGGCGGCAACGGTTTGTGTGGCCTCATTCGAGGAAAACGCGGCCACTGTATGTAAGTCCCCGCTGAAGATCGCGGAGTACCTGGCCGCCGGGAAAGCCATCGTGGCGAACGGAATCGGAGAGGTTCGCCGGATGCTCGACAGCTGCGGCGTTATCGTTGATCCAGGCAATGCGGAAGCCCTTTCCATTGGAATCAATGGGTTTCTCGAAGACCTGGAGTTTCGCGCAAAATACGAACGCCTTGCCCGGAAGAAGGCCGAGGACATCTTCAACTGGGCGCGGACGGCCGAGACACTGGAGACAGCCTATACGCACGCACTGGCCCTGCGGCGGAGAATTAAGAATTGAAAGAAGAAGAAACGTTGACATTCCTATGCGGACAAAACCGTCATTCTGCCGAATCCCGGACCGGACAGAACCGTCATCGCGAGCCTCCCTCCGGCGGGGCCGGTGATTGGGCAAAGAAAGTGGGGGAGAGGTCCCTCCCCCGAAGATCGGGGGAGGTTAGGTGGGGGTTGACTGGGTACCACAAAACTCCCCGGCCTGCCTGTCGATGACC
>JAKPYU010000680.1 GCA_029568995.1 Candidatus Omnitrophota bacterium
ACCTCGATTTCATCCGCCACCATCCGAATCTTCAAATCCTGATTGTTTCGCCGGACGTCGCCGACATAGACCACCCGGATCTTGTATTGTGCATTCGGGTCCAGGTCAGAGTATTTCATTTGAAGAGGGGCTTCGTAGACGGATTCCGCAAAGCATTGCCACGAGATGCGATAATCGGGATTCGGTCGAAAACCGACGCGGGAAGATGCCCGGTATTCCGGGTCCGTTTCCGGTCCAAGTCCGCGCAGAAGATGGGGCTGGCAGGTGAGATTCCCCAAGTCATCGTAGAAACCGCCGGGACCCGGATCGGTCCAATTGACTATCTCCTGAATACCCTTCAGGCGTTCCGGCTCAGCGTTAAGTGCGCGCAGCTCGGAAAACCGTTTCTTGAGCCACTCCCGGTTGTTCAGCGCCCGGTCAATGAGGTCCAGGTGCGCGCCTCGCTCCACATGGATGGCCTTGTATTTGGAGACGCTCAGCTGCATTCGAATGCTTTGATACAGGGCTTCCGCCAGTTCAAAGATCCGCCCGCGCCAGTCCAGGGCAACACGATCTGTCACAGCGCGATCCAGGATCTCCTCCGCGCGATCCATTGCGGCCAGGGAACCGAGCGGCCCAACAAGCCCGCGAAGCGCCTCCATCGCCTGCTGCTCCAGTTCCGTCTCGTAGATCAGTCTTCGTCGCTCATATCCATCGAAATAGGCACGAAACAGCGCCTGCTGGAATCGCCAGTTGAGAAGATCCTGCGGGTGTGCGGCTTGCTCCATCGCCTGGAATTGTCTCAGCGTGCTGTATACCGACTCATTGGTCAGAAGAGGGCCTTCCCAATTCCGCTCCAATGCCAGAAGCCCCTGGGCAAAATCATCTTCGTACTTCACTCCGATGAAATATCGAGAGTATCGGCGAAGGATGTCGATCACGGGGGTACTCGAATCCCAACCAAGGCCGCTCCAGACAAACTTGTTGACATCATCATTGCAGCCTTCGGAATAGGTGAGGAATCCGATTGCCTGATCCTTCCAGATTCGAAAGATCTTCGATTCGGCGACAGGACGCGGGTTGATGACCTCCCGGTCCTCGGTCAGCGAGTACGCCACATCCCAATCCTGAACGACATACTGGCAGCGGACGCTGTGGGTAATATCGGGATATCGACGGATGGGGTATTTCTTCGGGATTCTTGCCCGAAGATCCGGCAGGCTGATCCGATTCTGCGGACCGAAGACAATGCCGGACAACCAGTCCGGTTGCTCTTTGTTCATGTATTCCAGGAATTCGTCCGTCCATTCCTTATTAAAACTCTGGGGGGACATCCACATCTGCGCCTTGGGATGGGTCAGGTGCAGGACCTCGGTCTGTTTTTCCAGCAGGGCCATCAGGATTCCAGGACGAGTGTGCCCCGGATCGCCACCGGGAACAAATACACAGTCGATTCGTGGGAGCCTCTCAAAGACATTCCCCCATTCCCCCAGTGCGAATTCCACTGTGGCGGGATTAGAGTAGTCCTCGTCCAGCGCGGGATACCAGATCCAGACATCGAGGCCATAATCGTCCGCAATTTGCGACATGCGGGCCATCATGTCGATTTTGGTAAGGGGAAAGTGCGGGCTGAGGACATCATCATCGCTGCGCGGCGGGATCAGCTCGATGGCATTTGTGCCGAACACGGCGAGATCTCGGATATACTGTTCCCAGATCTCTGGTGTCCATGCGTCATAGGAATTGGTTTTCGGGCGATAACCCAGCTGGTGACCGCGCAGGGGGCATTCCGGCACGGTGTTGATATCCAGAGACGGGTTCAAAGAAAAAGAGGGCATAGGCCCCTCAAATGTCGTACCGCCTGCTTCTGCGGCATTGAAAGCGATGATCGCATGCACTATGACGCCCGTCATCTGCATTTCCTGGAGCAAGCGTCCGCAGCCGAACAGCACACCGCGTTCATCATTGCCGACGACGAACACCGTGGGCGCTTTGCGGCTTTCGTTCAGGACGAAAATCCGGTAGCCCTCCGCGCCTTCTTTCACGGGACGGTCAGCGGCGGCCTTCGCAAGCGGCCCCGCGAATGCCTTGAGAGATGAGGCCGGCCCAACCGCCACAACCGGCACAGAATCATCGGGCCATTCGTGGACAACCGGCCACCGGACCATGGTCCGCTTCTCGACCTCTTCAACCAGCATTCGGACAGCCGTGTTTTCGGCCTTGGTCAGGTCCGATGGACACACCACAACGGCCTGCCGGAGGTCAAGGGGTTCCGCCGCCATTGCGGGGACGGACAGAAATCCCAGAGTCAACAGGATTGGGAAAATGAATGCTTTACAGGACAACTGCCGGTTTCTCATTGTCGCACTCCGAAGCGATAGGATCTGCAAATGTGACCATGGCTATCCGATTATCAGGGGTTGAGGGGGGATGTCAATAGGCGACGTCATATAAAAGGATTTGTGCGTAGCGCACGGCCGTAGGGGCGCACGGCCGTGCGCCCCTTTTATGTTGAAGGCTGTCAAGGGTGAATTAGTTCATTCTGGTTTCTTTCTCTTTTCGTTTCTTCTGAATATTCAGAAAATCAATCTCTAATATCACTATGGTTGTGAATTCTGT
>JAKPYU010000805.1 GCA_029568995.1 Candidatus Omnitrophota bacterium
CCGTCACGGCTGTTCCGAAACGATACCCTGTACTTGTATGTGCCGTTGGGGTTACCCGCATCCCCTTCCGCCGCAGACGGCGAAGTTGACGGCGTATCAATGGTCACGCTCTGAGGCTTCTCTGCACCGTCATACTTGTAATTGACATCCAGACCGTTGCAAAAGACAAGCCGGTCTTCCAATTGCACCCAACTGAATAACGCCGATTCCCCTACCGCATCCAGACGTTTCAGGAACGTCGCTTCATCCCCCTGAATGCTGAATATTCCGCTCTTGGTACAGACAACAATTTCACGATCCCACGGCGTCTTACCCGTCTTCACCTCATCATATTTCAAATGCCGCGCCAGGGGAGCCGTCATCAACAGGCGAGGGGGATACTGCGGATACACCACCCCTTCGCTCGGATAGGGCCGCGTACTGTCCGCTTTCAGCGTAATATCCGCACCGCCCTGCACTTCATCGTTCGTGAAATCATACCCGTCAAACCGCCAATACCCTTTCAGGTTCACATTCTTGGTATCACTTAGAATCCTGTCGCGCCATGCCTGGATCTGTGCCCCACTACGGGCAACGTCCCACAATCGCCACTCGTCCAACGTCACCGGCGCGTACTTGCCAGACACATACCCCGTATCGTTGTATTCCGCGCCGAAGTACATGCCGTTGTCGCTGGTAACGGAGGTAGACGGTCCCGCTTCATCCGCAACCCCGGTCGTGGTGTGGTAATGTTCACCGTTAATGTATAACCGAATAATGGTCCCGTCTCGAACCAATGCAACATGCACCGGACTACCCGGCGTCACGTCGTATCCGCTGTCAACCGCAACGTCTGTGTCTGTGGTTGCCGTGCTGTAGGAATAGTAGAGGCTATGGTCTGCACCCGCGATGTAGATGCGGAACGGATACCCCACAGCCGATGCCCCGACCATGCCATCCCCGATATGCACCACCGTAGCCACAGCACCGTGGTTCGGGTTGTCCAACCGTAACCATCCTTCGATGGTCCAGGTCTTGCCCGTATTCAGTATTGTGGAGAAGTTGCTATTGTATGCCGCACTGGCATAATCGTCCGCCCCGTCGAATCGGATACTGGTACCGTAGTCTTCCTGTAACGGGACCATGCCCGTGGTGGGGCTAGGGCCAGCTACATACGCATACGCATGGTTCCGGTTAATCGACAGATCGTCATACACCGATTCGCGGGATTCATTTAGACGCCAATATCCCACCAAATCCGTGTCCATGAGATCCGTTTGGTTCAGTTCCCAAAACAATCGGTCTTTCGTGGCGGTCCAGTTGAAATTATCCGTCCAAAACCGCACTTCATCTACTATAAAGTCAATCGTCTGGTTCCCTGGCGTGGCCCCCATTGCCGCGCCAATGTAAATGTCCCTGCTGCTCGGGTCTAATGTATAACCCGTGCCATTCGATGATAAGGAATAATCCACCCCGCAACGAGGAACCCCATCAGAAAAAATCTGTCCGCTGATAATGTATTTCTTGCCAGCCTCAATAGACACAATTGCCCACACATCCCGCAATGTACTGGTCGTATCGTAGAACTGGAAGTATATTTGCCTGAACGTCGGGCTATACCGCAACTCCCATCCCGTTGCGGTTCCAGAATCTAGGTTGCCTATCAGGGGGCAATCCACAGCCGGTAACGACGTGAACCGGATGCCCATGCTAACCGTAAACCCCCGACCCCAATCATATGCGGTAATATGCGGAATCACGATGCAGGCATTCGTGGTCGCGTTCGAGATGTGCTGACCACCCTCTTTAATCGAGGTCCCGTGCATCCGCGAAAAGCCCTTGCGCTTCTTGATTGTGTACCGCTGGTAATCGCAGTTCTGCGCATCGGGAGACACGTTGTCCGAAAGCACGTCATCCGCGTGCAAGCGGTCTTCCCCGGCAAATCCTTTCACTAACGGTTGCGCTGCAAGACTCATTAGCTCAGTTCCACTATCCTGTCAGACGTTACATACGTTTCTTCCGAGATGATGCCCATGTCCGCCAGGTCCTGACGGCCCACACGAAATATCTGTCCCATAATGGGCTGGTCCCGCATCCACGCCGCATCAAGCATTTCCTTAAACGACAGGTATTCCGACTGCCAGTCAGACGCCTTGTTCTGCCGCTGTATCGCCGCGTAAATCCCCTGCACAAGCGTCGGGTCAAGGTGGGAAGGCACATCAACGTTATCGTCTATCGAGGTTACTTTCGAGGGGACCCGGTAATAGAGATAGCTGATTTGGTGCGATTCATCCGGGTACGGTTCAATCACAATTTTCGGCACATACGAGAAGTCACGCCCAAGATTGGTCACAAACTGTGTCCACCCACGGAACGTAGTCAACGCACGCCGCTGATGCACAAACCCCGCATCCACGCAAAGCAGTTCTTCCTCGTCGGTCAGATCCCACAACCGCATAACCTTTTCACAATCCGATGCCAGCGTGTAATTCGGTTCATATATCGTATAGGTCGCGGCGGTATCCGTGGTCCCCTTATAGGCAATGCTCAGGGCCAACGTCTGCGCCCCGGTGTCCACAGAGTTAATCAGATATTCTTCCCCGCCGCTGATGCGAATCCGCCGACCGGCCATTGCCGAGGTCCACACCGTATCCGTACCCGTCACCGTTGTGCTGGCGTTCGTTACCGCAACCGTCCCGGTCGTGTACGGAGCCGTGGTAGAGAACCGTGCTTCCGTTAGCCAGAACGTCCAGAAACCCCGCGTGCGGATCTCATCCACGATACGGTTGACCGTGTGGATGAACCCCCGCACCGGAGCATTCTTCGGAAGCCAATCCGCGACCTGCTTATACAGGTCATGGACTGCGGTTCCCTGCCCCACACTAATCGACGTGGTTGTGAATGTGTTACCCATTAGTCTGCTACCGCCGTAAAGGGTTGACCGTGAATGTCCTTGAAACCAGCCGGACACTGCGCCCACAAGTAATAGGCACTGCCATCGTCCAAGAACAAGGTCACTTGACCGGAATCGTTTGTCCGCTTACCTTCCGCGACCACCGTGTTACCAGCGGCGTCGGTTGTGATCCATACTGTAGCGCCGGGTACGCCCACACCGTCTTCCGCAATGGTGATGGTGCATTCATCCGCGCCACTACCCGTCGTGCCCGCAATAGTGGAGACCTTCGCATCAAGATAGGAACCAAACGTCCCCGCTGTCGTATGCCCTGACTGCGCTTCATTCCATACCGCATCTGCAATATCGTCCACGGTCAGACTGGAGCCGCCAAGATCCAATGCCGCAAGCGCGGCATCCATCTCTGCTTTTGTTGGGCCGTCATAGTCTGCAAGAGCCGTGTCTACCTGAGTATTTACATCAGCCGCAGACAGGTCATTCAGCCCTGCTATCGACGCATCAAGATTGCCAATATTCGCCTCAACGTTATCCGCCGCTGTGCTGGAAGAACTGATTTCCACCGCATCCGATTTCAAATAATCCGTACCTGCAACCATCGCGTCATACACATTCGCGGGTACAACAAGAAAATCTTCCCAACACGGGAGCACACCCGTTGCCTCGAACGCCACCCGCAACGGCCCAAGCGTGCCTGTATCGGTCGTGCTCAACGTCACCGCGTAATAACCATTCGCCACATGCCGCCAGTACCCGTCCCCCGCTGAATTGGCAAGCGATACGTCAGCTTTCGTCACGCCCTTGATTACATCAACGTCTATCCCTGTCGCGTTGTAGGCTACGGATTCTTCAACAGCCTTGAAGTCACCGTTATCAATCAACGGGCCGATAAGAACATCAACTTGCGTGCTCTGTTTCAGCACCCTCATATTGCCATCCTCTTTCTACGGTAGTACCACCACGGATTCCCCGCTGCAGCTCCCCCCGTGTACTCGACATTCAGAATCGGCGGGTTGTAGGTCGCGTCCTCGTAGGCAATGAACTCCCGACAGTCTGCGGTGTATTCATCTTCACTGCCATACCAGCCGTTATTGATGTAGTGCCACTCGATCTGAATGGCGTTGCCACTCGCCCACCCCTCAAGGTCAATGATCTCCTGCACCACCGCCTTGAGTTCGGGGGATGTCCGGTTAGCTCCCGTGTTCCCCCAATTTGCAGAAGACGGCCACCACGTCACATTCGCCGTCGTTCGCGGATACGTCGTCGTATCGTTGTAATTCGTGAGGGTTGTGAATTGCGGGCAGTTCGCCACCTTTCGCCCCATCAGAGAACCGGAAGGCGTTGCCCCACCGTCATACCGGCCACCAGTCGCAACAAGCACCAAAGTAGCGGCGACAATCGTCGCTCCTGCGGGAATGTCAACGTTTGTGAACCGCATGAATGCGCTGGGGTTGACTGGGTTTTCCTCGCTGTCCCCCACCAGCAATCTGGTCCCGGAACTGTCGAGTGTATTTACATTGTAAATATCGCCATCATCCCCGGCGGCAGCTACCGAGTAGCTTTTTTTTATCGTCTCCTGCAAGTCGAGGTTCTTGATTTCCTGCGAGTAGGGCTTGTCGCCGTTGTTGTAGTGACTGGCACACGCGTAGAGTGTGCGGAAATCTTCCTTCTCGTGCAGCGTGACGCTGAGCGTATCGACTAACGATGTGCGGGATTCGTCGCTATAGATACGGCACAGTAATGTGCCATAGGTGCCGGTGGATTCGTCGCGCTCAATTTCACAGTAGTACCAGGTATCGTAGGACGCGTTCTTGTAGAAGTCTGTGTACTGTGTCCCTGTGGATACTTCACAAAGTTGAATCCTGTCCGGGTATTGCGCAATATAGAGGCAGTCACCAGACGCCGCTGCAATTTGT
>JAKPYU010000713.1 GCA_029568995.1 Candidatus Omnitrophota bacterium
GCTGGAACAGACCGGATTGGCCGACAACACTATTGTTGTATTCGCGTCGGACCACGGCGACCAGATGCTGGAGCATGGCCTGTTCGGAAAAAACTGCTTTTTCGAGGCGTCTATTCGGATTCCGTTCCTGATTCGATATCCCGGAAGGATTCGACCGGGGAATTACGATGCGCTGGCGGAATCTATCGACCTGCTGCCGACCGTCTTCGAGTTGATGGGGCTGCCGGAACCGTACTCCTGCCAGGGCCGCAGCCTGGTCCCGCTGATTTCCGGTGCGGATCGGCAGTACGACGAGCGGGAAGCCGTGTTCAGTGAGAACATCATCCCGGAGGTGTTCGGAATCGACAACTTCCGTTTCGATAAAGGGAAGGGAATCAAGGGCATTCGTCACCCGGATGCCAAAATGGTCCGCACGCGAAAATGGAAATACAACTATTACCCCGAAGGATATGCGGAACTGTACGACTTGGAGAATGATCCGCTGGAGCAGCGCAACCTGGCAGGCGATGCGCAATACAAATCCACTGTAGATGAAATGAAAGGACGAATCCTCGATTGGCTGATTAACAGCGTGGAGACCGACCAGATCGCGCCGACCTGGTTGGTTTGAAATCCTGAGTCCCGGACGGGTGAGATTTCTCCCTTCGGTCGAAATGACAGGAAAGATGTCATTCCGAACGAAGTGAGGAATCTCCGGGGAATCACGCGGCATCCTTCCTCCTGGTGAGACAAAGCGCAGGAAGGGATCTCAGCAACCGGGCGGAGATGAACCTGAGACGGCCTACTCCAATATCCCGTGGTTGGAGGAATAAATGTCTCCGGTGGAAATGACTCCGTTGGAGGGAGAGTAGGAGATTGCCCTTGCCTGATCGACGGGGAAACTCCATCCGGCTTGTTCCGTTTTGTCCGGTCCCAGGCTGGTGATGGTCCAGAGGGTGTTGCTGGGCTGCCAGACTTCTTTTATGCCGGACGTGCGTCGGTATTCCGGCCCGGCGTATTGGAACTGGGGGATGGAATTCCCGGTGCGGCCCGTTGCCAGGGCATGTTCGACGCGAGAACCAGAATCCAGAAAGAACGGGTCCAGGGGAATGGAACTCAGATACGCGATGGGGGTTGAGAGATGCGCGTACGATTTCATTTCGGAGGGAGGTCTCGCCTCGTGCGGCACCGCCCCGCTGTCGTAGTCCGGGATGTGTGCGTTGTTGTCCATGTAATAGGATTCCATCGCCACCCAGAGGGATTTCATATCGGCGAAACAACGGCTGACCTTTGCCCGAACGCGGGCATTCATGAAATTCGGCACGGCAATCGCCGCCAGAATCCCGATAATTGCCACGACAATCAGAAGCTCGATCAGGGTGAATCCCTTGCCGTTCAGCCGCCGCATCGAAGGTCCTTCCGCAGGTTTCTTTCAGGATATTATACGGTGGGAGGGGTGAATGGAGAATGCAGTGTGGGGGGGCAGTATTCGGGGTCCGCAAGGACACGCAATGCCAGCGCCTCAACTTTAGCAATCGCTTCTTGCCGCGTCTCTCCGTAGCACATCACGCCGGGCAGATCGGGTATGTCCGCAATCCAGCGTCCATCTACCTCGCGGTCAATTTCGATTCTCATCGTTCGCTCCTTGGGGGGAGTTTACAGACAGCATTGGAGGAGCGGCAAGGCAGGGGGCTGTTTACGAAATCCCGTCCCGACATGGGCGGCGGAAGCGGCTTGCGGTTTTCTTCGTAGAGCCGGACGGTCTCTTCGACAATTTTCACGTATTTGTCGCCTTTGTTCATTGTTCAGAATCTTCAATCCTCCCGCCGATCCCGCCCAGGCCTTGGTGCAACGATGCTCCCCTCTCCCGTAGTCTCATCCGCCGGGTCGCCACCGGCCATTCGAAGGGCGACGATGATATGGTCTGCATCGTACCGGAACGGCGGCAGGCGCAATCCGAATCCCGCACCCGCAACAATGCACACCACGCCACCAATGGCTACCGTGATCGGCGCACCCAGGTGATGAGCAAGTCCTCCCGCCAGCAGTGAACCGAACGGGGCCATTCCCATGAACATCATCGAATAGACCGCCATCACACGTCCGCGCAGCGCGTCCGGTGTCATGGTCTGAACCAGGGTGTTCGAAGAAGCCATCTCTACCATCATGCAGAAACCGCCCGGGACCAGCAGGGCCGCGGAAAGCCAGAATGACCGCGATAATGAAAACAGGATCAGGCTCACGCCGAATCCCATTGCGGCATAAGTCACTACATGTCCCAGGTCATCCGCGTTGCGCCGCACGGCCAGCCGTAACGCGCCGATCAACGCACCGACTCCCGATGCGCCCATCAGCAGCCCGAGTCCTCGCGCGCCGCCGTGTAATATCTGGTCCGCAAAGATCGGCATCAGCACGGCGTACGGCATTCCGACAAGGCTGACACATCCAAGCAAAGCTAATAATGCGCGAATCGGTTTTGTACGTCCAACATAGCCGAATCCCTCTACCACGCTGGAAAGGGCAGAGCCGGGCAACGGTACACGTTCCTGGACTTGTATTTCCATCATCAGCAGGCCGGTAATCACGCCGGTATAACTGACCGCGTTCACGAAGAAACACCATCCTTCGCCAATGCTTGCCACCAGCACACCCGCAACGGCAGGGCCGATAATCCGCGCGCTGTTGAACATGGAGGAATTGAGCGCGATGGCGTTAATCAGGTCCTCTCTTCCCACCATGTCTACAACGAATGCCTGCCGCGTTGGGATGTCGAAGGCGTTCACAGTCCCCAGCAGGGCGGCCAGGACATATACATGCCAGATCTGCACAAGTCCGGTGAGTGTCAGACCGGCCAGAACAAACGCCAGGATCATGGATATAGTCTGGGTCGCCACAAGAATACGGTGACGGGAATACCGGTCGGCGACAGTCCCCCCGATGGTCGCGAACAGGAGAACCGGAATCTGCGACGAGAAACCGACCAATCCCAGCGCCACCGACGAGCCGGTCAGCCGATAGACAAGCCAGGCTTGGGCCACCGTCTGCATCCATGTGCCGGTAAGCGATATGATCTGGCCGCCGAAGAAGAACCGATAATTCCTGTGCTGGAACGCGCGCAGCAGCAGCGACAGTCGTGAACGAACCCCGTTCTGTTTGTTGTCGGATTCGGTCAATTCCTGCCTCACATCCCCGCCGTCACCGTATTCCTCAACACCCCCACCCCCTCCAATTCAACTTCCACAACATCGCCGGGCCGGATTTGGGGTGTGGTTCCCGGTGTGCCGGTGAAAATCAGGTCGCCCGGTTCCAGGGTGACAAAACGGCTGAGCCAGCTGACAATCGTGGAGACATTGTGGATCAATTCGTTGGTGCGCTGTTCCTGTTGCACCTTGCCGTTGACACGGATCTGCAAGAGCAGGTTGTCGTAATCGAGTCCCGAGACGATAAACGGTCCGCATGGCCCGAACGTGTCGGTTCCCTTGGCCCGCCACCACTGCCGGTCGTTTTTCTGCCAGTCGCGTGCGCTGACATCATTGCCGCAGGTCACTCCCAGAACGTGATACGGCACTTCCTCCGGCGCGACATTCTTCGCCCGCTTCCCGATCACCAGCACCATCTCCGCCTCGGCGTCCACGCGGCCTGCATCCGGCGGAATGCGGATGGTTCCCTCGTGTGGGATCAAAGCAGTCGGAGCCTTGAAGAACGCTTCCGGATGTTCGGGCTTGGGAACCGTTCCCAGGTGGCTTTCGAAATTCCCCGCGAGAGCAAGAATCTTCTTCGGCACGCATGGCACAAGCAGCGTGACCTCGGACATCGGGTAAGTCTTCTTGGTTACCTTCCACTCGCCGAACAGATCGCCGGAAATTTGGCGAATTGAATCGTTCTCCACAATTCCGTAGGAAATCGCATCTCCCACCTGGAACCGGGCGAATTTGACAATGGGCTTCTCTTCGCACCACCCATCCGGGCAGAGAAGAACTCCGATACAAAAGACCGATAGAATGAGGTAGAATGTCGATAGGTATCTTGCGGACGTGTTCATCGCGTCTGCCTCCTTTTCGTGAGAACCTGGGGTCGGAAGGATGATAAGGCAAGCAGATCTCAAGGACAAGGAATTGAGGCAGGGCTTCTTCAATGATGAAAAAAGACGAAACCGGATTTACGTTGATTGAACTGTTGATCGTGGTTGCGATCATCGGCATTCTGGCAGCCATTGCCGTTCCGAATTTCATGAACGCCCGAATGCGCTCGAAAATCGCCCATTCGGAGAGCTCTCTGCGATCCATTGATATGGCGTTCAAGACCTACCTGCTCGATTCGGGGCTTCCTCCCGCCAAAGCCAGGATTGCCATCGGGCATAGTGCAAATGGATGTGCCCAGCAGATCCCGTTTACCACGCCCGTTGCATATCTTTCCCAGGCGCTCCGGGATCGGTTCCAGGACGGACGGCAGCCGGAAGAGGTCTCGCACGGGCAATATTGTTTTCATTTCGACCCGATCCTCTCGGAGTTCCAGGCCAAGGTATTCATGGCCGGAATGCCGAATAACCCGGCGCTGTTTGCCCAGGCGGTCGCCAGCATCGGGATTTTCTCCGGCCACGGTCCGACACTGCGCTATGAGACCGGGATGCCGTTCTATGCGGCCAGCAATGGACTGGTCAGCCATGGCGCAATCGCGCGGTTCATTGCTGCGCCGTATTGAAAAGGTTCTCACCCCCGCCCCACTCCAAGTATGGAGAGGGGGAATAGGGTGGCACAGGCTTCCAGCCTGTGGGAATCAGGTAGACGTGCTTTGCATAAATCTTTCAGCAAGAGAACATTCACTTCATGATGACTTCCCGCGAAAGAATTGAGGCCGCTCTGAATCACAAGGAGCCGGATCGCACTCCGATTTTCGAGTATGTCCTGCTGTCGCCCGTGGCGGATGCGCTGCTGGGCAGACGATATGCCGCAGACCCCCGAAATTGGGATGACCTGGTAGCCGAAAAGGGCTGGGAGGCCGCCGTTCGCCGGTGCGCTTTCGATCAACTGGAACTGGCTGTCCTTCTCGGTCACGATATGCTCTATTCCATTCCGAATCCGCTACAAACTCGACCACGGGACAACGCGCAAGAAACCGTTAGTCAATCGGATGATCCGGTTGAGCGTCTTCGCCAACGGAATGAGCGGGATGCGCAGGCTGAGTCAACGCCGGATGAAACGCTCCTGGTATATGTCTACCTGAAAGAATACATGCAGGAACGGGGCGTGGATCTTCCGATCCTGGCTCCCGCATACTCGCATGGGGTGTGGACCGATACGGAACTGATGCAGACAATGTTGCTTGCCCCGGATGTGGCGAAAGAGCATTTTAACATCGCTACACGTGATACCCTGATGCGGATCGAGAAGTATATCGCTCTCGATATCGACCAGATCGGTGTCGGCGGCGATTTTTCCGGGACCCGCCCCCTGATTTCCCCGGAAGCGTATCGAACGTTCATTGTCCCACACGTACAAAAAATATCGCGGCGCATTCATGAAAGTAAACGCTACTCGGTCAATGCAAGCGATGGAAATCTATGGCCTGTAATGGATGACTTTCTCTTCGGATGCGAAGTGGACGGTTACCTGGAAATCGACTGGCACGCCGGGATGGATCTGCGACGCCTGAAAGAGATCTGCCGTGGCCGTGTGACGCTGTACGGAAACCTGGATTGCGGGAATATCCTCAGCTTCGGGTCACCGGAAGATGTCCGACAGCACACGATGGCTTGCCTCGAAGCCGGGATGGGTAATGGAGGCCATATTCTGTGCGCGAGCAACGCGATCACGGAGAGCGTTCCGCTACAGAATTACCTTGCGGTGGTAAACGCATACCGGGAAGTGTTTAATCTACCGAGATTTGGCGGTGCTGTGTCCTCACCCCACGTCCCCCTCTCCAAGGATGTAGAGGAGGTGAACCCCTGAAGAAATGCAGAAAGGCCGGTCCTTCGACAAGCTCAGGAACCGGCCTTTTGTCCGTATATCGTAAGTCAACCTGATCCTACCGAGATTCCTCACATCCGTTCGGAATGACAAGTAAACAGGACATCTATACCGCCCTGTCATTTCGACCGAAGGGAGAAATCTCCAATAATTACGTCCCCATATCGTAGCTGGAGAGATAGATCTTCTGTTCTTCGGTCAGCGTGTCGCACTTGATTCCCATGGATTTCAGTTTCAAGCGTGCGATCTCCTTGTCGATCTTTTCCGGGACGCCGTACACGGTGGGTTCCAGCTTCTTGGCGTTCTTCAGCATGAATTCGGCGCACAGGGCCTGGTTCGCAAAGGACATATCCATCACGCTTGCGGGATGCCCTTCCGCCGCGGACAGATTCACCAGCCGTCCTTCCGCCAGAACCATAATCGACTTGCCGTTCTTGAGAACATATTCCTCGACAAAGGGTCGTAGATCCCGTTTGGTCTTGGAGATTTTCGCAAGCCCCTGCAGGTCCAGCTCGACATTGAAGTGCCCGGAATTGCAGACAATCGCGCCATCTTTCATATTCGCGAAATGCTCGGCGCGAATCACGGAGGTGTCTCCGGTCACCGTAATGAAAATATCGCCGATCTTCGCGGCCTGCGCGATGGGCATGACATCATAGCCGTCCAACGCGGCTTCGAGCGCACGCACCGGATCGACCTCGGTGACGATGACACGCGCGCCCATGCCTTCCGCGCGCGATGCTGTCCCGCGCCCGCAATACCCGTATCCGCAGACCACGACACGCGATCCGGCAATCAGCATATTCGTTGCCCGCAGAATCGCATCCATCGTGGACTGGCCGGTTCCGTACCGGTTGTCGAAAAAGTGCTTGGTCATCGCGTCGTTTACCGCGATGATGGGATAGCTCAGCACCCCGTCTGCCGCCATGGCCCGCAGGCGAATCACGCCGGTGGTGGTTTCTTCCATGCCGCCGATAATGTTCGGCAGGAGGCTCTTGCGCGCTCCGTGCAGGACATTGACCAGGTCCGCCCCGTCATCCATGGTGACACGCGGCTTGCTGTCCAGTACCGCGTCGATGTGCCGGTAATAGGTCTTGCTGTCTTCACCCTTGATGGCGAACGTGGGGATTCCGTAGTCCACCACAATAGAAGCGGCGGTATCATCCTGCGTGGACAAAGGATTGGAGGCGCAGAGCACAACCTGTGCGCCCCCCGCCTTGAGCGTCCTCATCAGGTTGGCGGTCTCGGTGGTTACGTGCAGGCAGGCCGCCATACGCAGGCCCTGAAGCGGTTTCTCTTTCGCAAACCGTTCGCGGATCAACCTCAGGACAGGCATACTTCGCTCTGCCCATTCGATCTTCTTCTTTCCTGCGGGGGCCAGGCTCAAATCCTTGACATCATGCGGGGGGTACTTCTTTGCCATACGACATTACTCCTTGGATTCAAATGGATTTCTGTAATCAGGTAAAATCGATTTCGGAGGAATCGCCGACGTTTAAATGACTCATTCGGCCAAGCACAATGGCGTTCTCTCCGACAATGGACTGCTCCAGGCAGGCGTTTCGGACAGTGGCGGCTTGGTTCACAATGGTATCCCGAAGGATGGACCGCTCAATGGTCGAATTCTCCGCCACCGATACAAATGGGCCGACAATCGAATGGTCGATAATCGCCGAATCCGCGATATACACCGGGTCGATGATGATGCTGTCTTCCAGGGATCGGTGATAGCCTTTCGAGATCAGCAATTGGCGATTCGTGTCCAGCAGGGTTTCGCGTTTTCCGCAGTCCAGCCAGCCTTCCACCGGCAGCGGACGCATTTCCGTTCCTCTCTGGAGTAACAGCTCAAGCGCATCGGTCAACTGAAATTCACCCTTGGTGGTCCGCTTCTCCTCCACGATGGTTTGGAGGCACTCCGCGAGCGGTCGAATATCCGGCAGGTAGTAAATTCCCACTATCGCCAGGTTCGAGGAGGGACGGTCCGGTTTTTCCACCAATCGTACTACCCGTCCATTTGCGATCTCCGCGATTCCAAATCGCCGGGGATCTTCCACCGGCTTCACGCCAAGCAGTGCGCATTTCGAGTTCTGCACCGGGCGCAGATCGGCGCTGAAAATCGTATCGCCCAGAATAATCAACGCGGGACCCGTTCCCGCCTTCTGCGTTGCCAGGTAAATCGCGTGTCCCAGCCCCAGCAGATCTTTCTGTTCCACGTAAGTTGTTTTGTACGAATAGTGCGAGCGCACATATTCCTGAACCATTTCCCCGCGATACCCCACCACCAGGACCAATTCATCAATCCCAATCGGCTGCAATTGATCCAGGATATGCCCGATGATCGGCTTTCCGGCAACCTGTAACAGCACCTTCGGCACCGTGTGTGTGTGGGGTCGAAGACGTGTTCCTTGCCCGGCTACCGGAATGATCGCTCTCATGATGGGATCTCTCGCACCGTCAATTTCTGTTCCATCAACCTATCATGCCCCCTGTGGAGACTCAAGCGGAGCGCGGTTTGAGAGGTTTTTGACAATCAGAAGACCGGCTTCCGAAATTCCTTCCAGGAGTGTGGAGAAAGCCTTGCAGGCTCGCCGTTCAAGGATACGGCAGTCTCGTCGTCTCGGTAGTTCACGAGCACAACCCGATCCTTTTGGGGAACCATCGCCACACCGTACGGCGCATCCAGCTGCATCCCCAATGCCTCCAGCAGATACCGGCGCACTGTGTCCATCACGATCTGCGGAGGATTCATCACCGGCGGCACAAGCGGAAAGTTGAGAGATTCCTCGATCCGGTAATCCGAATGAAAACACGACCCCAGGTTCAAGACCAGTACCGAGCCTTTGCCATACTCAAAACGGGTCAGAAGCGGAACTCGAAGTTCCACCGGCTCGCGAATCTCGCCGAATACCGGCATTCGAATCACCGCATGAATCAGGATCTCTGCGTCTCGAACCGTCATGTCGCATGGCAGATCGAACGGCTCCACGGTCTCGGATGCCTCTTCTGTCTCAATACGCCTGACCGTACTCCGAACTGGAAAGACTCCTTCCGGCTCCAGTCCGGCCATTTCAAACAGCGGAGAACCCACCGGCAACGCCGAAAGGAAAGCGGAAGTCATCAGAACGGTTCCGCCATTCTCCAGTATGCGGGCCGTTTGCCCTGCTATATCCGGGTCTCCCGTCGCGCGGCTCGGAAGAATCAATGCCCGGCTGCTCTCAGGAAAACGACTGCATGGAGAGAGAGGAATCCCCCACATTCCGAGATAATCTCCAATAAACAGGTCGCCATCCCCGATTTGGTTCACCGGCAGATAGAAATCCACACCCTCCCGGTCTTCCGGCGAGACGGCAAGCGCATCCAATTCCGGCACGGTCTTTTCCAGCACATTCAGTAGCGGATTATTTGCGGTGAAGATTTCCGGTCCGAAACAGAACAGCGTAATCTCATTCGGCCCGGCCAGGGCGGTGGTCAATACCTGGTCCGTGAACAGCCCCGGCGTGCACTCCAGAAAATCGAACCATGCACCTTCCAACTTCTCCCTGCCGATATCCCGCAGCCAGCGATAATGGAAATATCCCTCGTATTGGGGAACATGCCCGAATGCCAACGTGTATGGGTCTCGTGTCTCCGTTCCGGCCCAGATCGTATCAAAGGCTTCCGTCTGGCCTTTCGGGTCGTAGCCGAACAGTTCATATCGGTCGTAATACTGCGGGAACTTGATGATTACGCGGCACTGGGGATTTTCCTGGCGAGCGGGAGTAAGAATGTGATCCCGGCTGACTCGCAGCATGAGATCACGGCGGAACTCCGTCCAATCCATATCTTGCCGCTCTTTTCGACACAAGGCACATCGGCACGGGGTCAGAAACGCATCATCCACAATGATCTCATCGAACAGGCGGGCCAGTTTGCGGATCTCCGTTTCAAGTACGGTTCGCGTCATCAGGGAGGAGAAACAAAGCAAGCCCGAACGGCATTCCGGGCCGCCTGCGGGTGTGCCGAACTCCCCGTTCATCTGGATCGTCATGATCCCACCGGCGGTCTCAAATCCCCTGGCCTGGAACGCATCGCGAAGACTTCTGAGGAGATCCTTCGATGTCGATACTCCGCCGCGACGCGCCTCCAGGAACACCTTGCTCACACCGGCCCGGCGAAGCAATTCCACGGTTTCTTCCGTCAATCCCGTTTCTGATAGATACTTCTGAATCCGTT
>JAKPYU010000806.1 GCA_029568995.1 Candidatus Omnitrophota bacterium
TTGAACTCGCGGAGAAAATTGCCGTTGAGAAAGTGTACCCGGTCAACATGACGGCGGATAAAAGCGGCGGCGCGAAGTATGACCCGGAGACTCAAACGGTAACGTCCCCGCCGGAGTTCCGGGAGGCGATGGCTGTTTTCAATGAAGCGTGTTTTGCGGGGCTTGCGGTTGATCCTGAATGGGGCGGTTCCGGAATGCCGGAGGTGCTGTACCGCTGCATTCTTGAATATTTCTTCGCGGCGAGCCTTGCCTTCACCATGCATGTGACCCTCTCAGTGGGCGCGGCAAATCTTATCAACTACGGCGCGTCGGAAGAGCTGAAGAAGCTGTACCTCGGCAATATGGTGTCGGGGAGATGGGGCGGCACCATGTGCCTCACGGAATCCGATGCCGGCAGTGACGTGGGCGCCCTGAAAACGAAAGCGGTGAAACAGCCTGACGGAACGTACCGTATTACGGGACAGAAAATATTCATCTCCTCCGGAGACAATGATATCTATGAGAATATGGTCCATCCGGTCCTTGCCCGGATCGAAGGGGACCCTCCCGGAACAAGAGGAATATCCATTTTTCTGGTGCCGAAATTCCTTGCCAATCCCGACGGAACCATCGGTGAACGCAATGATGTGGTGTGTTCCGGCATTGAACACAAAATGGGCATCAAGGGTTCCGCGACCTGTACTCTTAATTTCGGTGATAACGGTAAATGCGTGGGATATCTCATGGGAGAGGAGCGGAAGGGAATGAAGGTCATGTTTCACATGATGAACGAGGCCCGTACCGACGTGGCGGTTGAGGCCCTTGGTGTCTCGAGCTCTGCGTACATGCACGCAGTGACCTATGCGAAGAACAGGATACAGGGGGCGGATGTCACGAAAAAGGAGGGCGCCGGCGTTCCGATTATCAGGCACCCCGATGTGAAGCGGATGCTTCTGTGGATGAAGTCGAATGTCGAAGCGATGCGCATGATTACCCTCTATGCCGCGAGCCTGTCGGATATCGGCCACGGGGCTGAGGGAGATGAGGCGCGGGAGGCCCTTGACCTCCTTGATTTCCTTATACCCATCTGTAAAGCGGGCAATACCGACCTCGGATGGCTCATTACGGGGGAGGCGATACAGGTGTACGGCGGGTACGGGTACTGCTCGGATTACCCTGTTGAGCAGCTCGCGCGTGACTCTAAGATACTCGCGATTTATGAAGGCACCAATGGTATACAGTCTATCGACCTCACGATGAGAAAACTCCTCATGAATCCGGACATGGTGCTGTATCGTCTCTTCAGGAAAAAGATAATGGACACAATTGAACTGGCCAACGGAGTCGTGGATACGAAGCTGATACAGGCTTTAATTGAAGGGCTTGAGCGGATGGATGAAGCAGTTTCCTTCCTTGTGACAGTGAAGAATTCCGGAAAAATGGAAGCGGTCTTTGCCGCTGCCACGCCCTTGCAGCAGGCATTCCGGATGCTCGCTCACGGATGGATGCACCTGTGGTCGCTGTCAGCAGCCATGCCGAAGCTGAAGGAACTTGCCGGCAGCCTGGAGGGTGCTGAACTTGAAACGAAGGTGAAAGACAATCCGGAGCTGGCCTACTACTATGGGAAAGTACTCTCCGGCAGGTTCTACCTGGGAACAGAATTCAAAAAATTTAACGGCATCCTGGATTATATCATGTCCGGAGAAAATGCTGTCGCGGAATCTTTCGGGGAGATATTCACCGGGGTCCTGGAAGAGTAGCTACTCTCCGGGAAGAAAATTAAATGGAGGAAAGAATATGGCGATGAAAACATCAAAGGAATATATTGAAAGTCTCCGCAAGCTCAACCTTGTGGTGTACATGTTCGGGAAACGGGTCCATAACGTGGTGGAGGATCCCATCATCCGGCCCTCTATGAGCGCGGTCGCAATGACCTACTCCCTCGCGATGGACCCGCAGTATGAGGACTTGATGACCGCCACGTCGCATCTCACCGGAAAGAAAATTAACCGGTTTACCCATATCCACCAGAGCGTTGATGACCTGGTGAAGAAGAGCAAGATGGGGAGGCTCCTCGGGTCCATCACGGGGTGCTGTTTCCAGCGCTGCGTGGGGATGGACGCATTGAACGCCCTGTCCATGACGACCTTTGATATCGATAAAAAATACGGTACGCAGTATAACGAACGCTTTTTGAAGTACCTTGCATATGTGCAGGAGGAGGACCTTGTGTGCGACGGTGCGATGACCGACCCGAAGGGCGACAGGTCGCTTCCCCCGCACAGGCAGTCCGACCCCGACATGTTTCTCCATGTTATAGAGGAAAGGGCAGACGGAATTGTGGTGAGTGGCGCGAAGGCACACCAGACCGGTGCGGTCAACTCCCATGAAATTATAGTGATGCCCACCATCACCATGCGGGAGGAGGACCATGACTACGCGATTTCGTTTGCGGTGCCGAGCGATACGGAAGGTATTACCTATATAATGGGGCGGCAGTCATGTGATACACGGAAACTGGAACCGGGAACCATGGACCGGGGAAACATGGCCTTCGGCGGACACGAAGCGCTCATTGTTTTCGACAGGGTGTTTGTTCCCTGGAAACGGGTGTTTATGTATAAGGAACATGATTTTTCCGGTCACCTTGTGGAGCAATTCGCGTCATATCACCGCCAGAGCTATGCCTGCAAGGTGGGAGTGGGGGACGTGCTCATCGGCGCGGTGCAGACCGCGGCAGAATATAACGGCGCGGAGCGGGCCTCACATGTGAAGGACAAAATTGTCGAGATGAACCATCTCAACGAGACCCTCTATTGCGGCTGCATTGCCTGCGCCGCCGAGGGACACCGCGAACCGAGCGGCACCTACTATGTCGATACGCTCCTCGCCAATGTTCACAAGCAGAATGTCACCAGGTTTCCCTACGAGATTGCCCGGCTCGCCCAGGACATCGCCGGAGGACTGATGGTGACCTGTCCATCCGAAGCTGACCTTGATTCGCCGGACGTTGGAAAATGGGTAAGGAAATACTTTGCCGCGCGGAACGGTGTGCCTACAGAGCACCGTATCCGAATATTGCGTTTGATTGAAAACATTACCATGGGTACTGCGGCGGTGGGGTATCTTACGGAATCGATGCACGGTGCCGGTTCTCCCCAGGCGCAGCGGATCATGATCGCGAGGCTGGCCGATATCAGGAAGAAACAGGAGACGGCAAAGCGGCTGGCAGGAATTGTTGAGGATAAGGATGCCGTCAGGGAAGCATGAAAGGTAAAAAAAATAAATCAGCCCTGGTCGTGGAGGGCGGCGGAATGAGGGGAGTGTTTTCCGCCGGGGTGCTTCACGCCTTCGGAGAAATCGGCTTTGATCCCTTCGACCTGTATATCGGCGTATCGGCGGGGGCATGCAACCTCGCGTCGCACCTTGCGGG
>JAKPYU010000757.1 GCA_029568995.1 Candidatus Omnitrophota bacterium
GCATTCCCGCGCCGGAGATTCTTTTCCAGGCATTTGCGCCGCCATTCGTTCCATAAAGTCGGATGCTTGCCGAAGGTCTGTTGTGGCACTCCCTGCGAGTTTCGATGCAAGGGTCCCAGTGCACCCGGATGGGGCAATCCCCGCCAGATCCGAAGAAGGCGCTCGATTTCGCCGCCGGTAATCGACACATCCGCATTCAACAGCAGAATCGGATCTCCACTGGCTCTTTCGACTCCGCGATTCACCGCAAAAGAGTATCCGCGATTCACCGGCAGGCAGACAAACTGAGCGGGGAATTCCTCTCGAAAGGTGCGGGGATCGAAATCCGGGGAGCCGTTGTCCACGACGACAGTCTGCCCCAGTAATCCTGCCTCCTGAAGCGATTGCAGCAGACGGCGCAGAAGATCCGGCGTCCGGTAATGAACGATGACAATGGACAGGTCCCGTTGCATGGGGACGAGTATACTTCTGTCCGCACCTTCCACTAAGTCCACATGATTGGTGATTCTGCGGGGCGGGTCCTACACGCGGCGCCGTTTGCTGGTCGAAAGAATTCCCAGTTTCTCGCGATATTTCGCCACGGTCCGACGGGCGATGTTCAGCTTGTGTTCCTTGTGGAGAATATCGGTTAGTTTCTGGTCGGAAAACGGTCTCTTCGGATCTTCCTTCTCGATCAGTTCCTGAAGGATCTCCATGACCGCCTTGGCCGACATGTCATCCATACCGTCAGACTGAAGGCCGGTCGAGAAAAAGAACTTCAATTCAAACAGGCCGCGCGGGGTCTGAACGTATTTCTTGTTTACGACGCGACAAACCGTCGCCTCGTGAATCCCCAGTTCATCGGCGATATCGCGCAGTTTCAGGGGCTTGAGCGCGGTGATCCCTTCCTCGAAAAAGTCGTGCTGCCGTTCCACGATGGCCTTGGTGACTCGGTACAACGTCCGTTTCCGCTGCTCGATATTGCGGATCAGCCAGACCGCGGACTGGAACTTCTTCCGAATGAACTCATACTCCTCCGCCGTGATGTCTTCGCGGTTCTCCAGCATCTGGCGATATCGGCGACTGATCCGAAGCGGGGGAGAGCCATCGTCATTGACACGAACCTGGTACTCGCCATCCACCAGTTCCACAAACACATCCGGGGAAATGTATTCGTTATCCTGGGGCGCAAACTGCCGTCCGGGCCATGGGTCCAAGGTGGCGATAAGATCGGCGATCTCCTGAACCTCTTCCTCGGTCAGGTTGAGGGCCGAGCCGATTTCCTTGAGCCGCCTTCGCTCCAGGTCCGGCAAGTGATGTTCAATGATTGCGATGACTTCCGGCTGGTCAATCCCGTGATACCGGCATTGGATTTTCAGGCATTCGATCACGTTTCGGGCAGCGATCCCGGCAGGATCGAAGCCCTGAAGAATCACAAGAACCTCCCTGACCTGTTGCGGCGGGACATCCAGCATCTCCGCAACGTAGTCCACGATCGGCACTTCTTCTTCTACCGTGTCTCCGTTGTTGCCGCCGAGAGTACGAGTGATGGTCTCCGGCAGGAATCCGTTTTCATCCAGCTGGTCGATCAGGTATTCCCCAATGCGGTATTGCTCCGGGGTGTCGGTAGAAACGCCGAGCTGCCAGATCAGGTGATCTTTCAGGGTTTGGGGCCGGGCAATCTGCGGCTGGGTGTCTTCACTGATATATTCCGTCTGGCTCGGCAGGTATCCCATATCGCTGGAGTCCGAGAAGTAGTCCTCCCAGTCGGAGTCCAGCTCGATCGTGCCGTTTTCCGCCAGCGATGCGACAGGATCATCCCCTTCCTGTTCGGCCTGAACAGGTTCTTCGATATTCGAATCCATGGATTCGCCGGGGGTGTGCTCTTCAAGAAGAGGATTCTCCACCATTTCCTGCTGCACCAGGTCCGTCAGTTCCAGGGAGGACAGCTGCAAGAGTTGAATGGACTGCTGCATCTGCGGCGTCATAATCAGCCGCTGTTGCATTTTCTGGTGGAGTTGCAGTCGTTGTTCCATCAGCTCGGTGATTCCATGTAATAAAACTCGCCGTTGGAGTTCCACCGCCAGAATGCGGGGAAACCAACCATCAAGAAAACCGTTTTTCCATTATCGCCCCGCGCACAGGATAGGTCGGAAAATTGACCGTCCGTAATTCCATTAAAAACAAAGAGTTACGGCAATTATCAATTTCTATGCCAATACTACCAGACCTTTGCAGCAAAGTCAATCCGCCATACCCCAAAAACAAGAAAACCATCTTGCATT
>JAKPYU010000766.1 GCA_029568995.1 Candidatus Omnitrophota bacterium
GGGGCCGGTGATTTGGGTGAAGAAAGTATGGCATATCATGGCATAGGCGAAGGACTGTAAGACTCGCACAGATTCCTCCCCCGAAGATCGGGGGAGGTCAGGTGGGGGTTGACCGGATAGCACAAGACTCCTTGCCATGACGGTTGCAGGCGAGCTTTCTTAGGAGGAGCGGCCCGGAGTCTGCGAAGGGCCGCGACGTGGCGATCTCAGGCTTACGTTCGATCCAACGGCGAGATTGCCACGCTTCGCTCGCAATGACGATATGGTAAAGACTATTCGGTTACACAACACTACCCCGACGATTTCCGAAACGCGAATGAATACAATTCCGCATTCCGCAAATGAAATCTCAGGCTGATGGCCTTGTCGACCAGTCGAGAAAGATCCGTCTTCCCGCCGAACGTCACGACATGACGCAGTTCATCGCCGAAAAATACATCCGAGCGCGAATACCCCTCCAGCCGATTTCCGGCAGCGTCCAGTAATTCTACAACAATTGCACCTTCTTTTCGTGTCAGTGCATTGATCACAAGCCGATCCCCCGAAAATACAAACGGAATCGTTGTCAACGTTCCGCCTTCTTGCGGCCCATCCGCCGAAACAAACCGATCCAACTTCCATGTCACAAGGCCGATACGGCTCGTGTATTTCGTGCCTCTTCCCGTATCGTTCCCGTTATCATCCTTGTCCCGATAGACGGCAGGAGTCCCATGCGTGTAGTTCGCTCCGCTGTAATACAGCCGGATCTCATCCCGGACCCGTATTGCGCGCGAGGCCGTCATGTGATAGGAACAGTCCCATTCGCCCAACTCGCCCATCTCGATAATCGGCAACCGAAACGGTCGCTCCCAGGAAATGCCGTCGCGTGAAACCGCAAGCTGAATCTCCTGTACACCGTCCTGATTCCCCCAACGTGCATTATTGTTGATTGTGAAAATCCAGGGAAAACCGATGATACAACTCTCCTGGCGGTAAAATCCCATACCATAAAATTCCGTCCGCATCAGATTCGGATCAACCGGACGGTCCAATAAAGATTGCAGCTTCACAAGCCTGGCATACGATCCCTCATCATCCCGCAAATCCGGGCGAAATGCAGGCTGCGGTTCCGTCCAGGTCCGAAAATCATCGCTGAAAATCACATCAAATACACGACGCTTATGCCCAAGCGGTGAGACCTCCCCGATTTTCGGATAGGCCACATAGCCTTTTCGATAGTGATCCCAGAACGCCCCGATTACGTCGCTGTTCGGTGCAATCGGTTCCTGGCTTTCCACATTCCAATGCAATCCATCCGGGGAAACCAGCGTCCGATATCCCGTCGGCCCTTCCGAGACATAGGCAATCATCTTATAGCGTCGATTCGGGTCCGGTTCTTCATAATCCTTGAATACGTTACAGGTTTCATACATCCCCACAACGGCATGAGGCTGCCCGTTCAAGGATTGCAGCGTCCCCACGGTCGGCTTCTCCCAATGTATCCCGTCTTTGCTCGTCGCGTAGCAGGTATTGTAACGTTTCTGGAAAAAGCCCTGTTGATCGTTGACATACCACATCTTGAACTGCCGCTCTTCCTCGTCATACAACACGGTTCCGAACAGTTCGATTCGCCATCCCTCCCATGGCTGGTCCGCTTTGATAAGAGGACTTTCCGGATGTTTAACTCCCGGATGTTGCGTAAAGCACACGTTACTTGTTTCCCGGACAAGAACCGGATCGATAAACAGCTGGGCGCGGTCGCCAATCTCCGTCGGCGCAGACAGGACAACCGTTCCGATACTCAAGAACACAAGCAATAGCCATTCTTTACGTACCATCATGAATCCCTCTTCCGGGAATTACGGATTACCACCTTGGGTGGACCTTCAGCCCAAACCAGTTGGCTTCCTTCTCCATTCTCTCAAATTCAATGAATTCGACACCGGATACATCTGTCAAGGGAATAAGGTCGTATACTCCGCCCTTTTCCGTGTCAAAACTCAGTATATCGCCCGATATCTCGCGCTTGCCTTTCTTGTAACCCGATACCAGATTTGCCGGTCCATCAAACGGATTCTTCACCCGACACGGGCGACCGGCTTCGCCGGTTATCTGCACCGACAAAACCTTGCCATCCCTCATTGCGGCAGAAACCAGGAATCCCTCTTCAGCCCGCAGCCCCACAAAGGAAGCATCCCGCCAGGCATCCGGCATAGCCGGAAACACGCGAATGATCCCGCGTTGGCTCTGCAAGAGCATTTCCATTAACGCCGCCGCGTAGGCAAATCCTGCCTCCAATGTCATCGGCTCATAAGTAAACTGCGAGTAGCCGAATTGGCGATAATCACCGTTCACATGTAGAGTGGATGGCGTAATGAATCCATTGACATACATATCCAGCATGGCCCAGCTCATATTCGGATACCCCGCACGTGAGGCGATGCACGAGGCCCACGGGAACGCCCAGCCGGTCCACATCATATAGCCCGTGCGTCGCCAGTGTTCTATCGACCGGCGGATCAGGTCACGGGTCTCTTTGCCGTCTTCCATGCTGAGCAGATCCAGAGGATAAATGCCCATCATGTAGGAATGATGCCGGTGCGAAAAATCCAAGTCATAGTCGCGGGAAATCTTAAGTCCTTTCTCATCTGCCTGGTAATCCACAAGACCATCCAGCGTCTCCTGCCATCGTGCCGCTTCTGGGTCGTTCAGATTCAGAATCTCATTTGCCTCCAGCAACGACTTGGCTAGAAATCGAATCAGGTAGAGATCGCAATTCGGGTCCGAGGTCCACGCGCGGATACTGCCTTCATGGAACTCCGGTGAACTGGAGAGCGGAATGTGCAACTTCCCGTCTTCGCCTTTTTCCAGCAGGTTCATGTACGTCCGCAAGAAAGGCTTCATAAACGGCACAGCCTTATCCCGCAGGAAATCCGGATCCATGGAGTACCGCCAATGCATCCAGTACTGATGCGCCAGCCATGCGCCGTTCCCCGGCCAGAATTCCGTCGGCGGGTAACCGTGCACACGTACTCCGCCCGGTCCCAGCGCACATCCCGACCAGGCTCCATCAAATCCGAAGAATTCCTGGCAGTTCTTCTGAAAACGCGGGAGACATTCAAGAAAGAAATCGTACAACGGCTGCCCCAGTTCCAGGCGATTTGCGGTATAAATCGGCCACGTACTCTCCTCGACATTCATGTCCAGGTGATAGTCCCCGGACCACGGCGGCATTCCGCCATCCAATGTCCACAATCCCTGCAATGTAATCGGCCAGCCGTTCGGGCGGGTGCTGCACGCCAATTTGTACATTTCAATATAGTACAGATTCTCCAGGCGCGCATCCGGTACTGAAAGTGCCGAGACTTTCCAATAATCCGCCCACCAGGCCTCATGCTCCTTGCGCAATTCTTGAATACCCTGTTCTCGACTTTCCCGCACAACGCGAGCCGCCTGCTTGTCGGAGTCATCCGTATCGCTGACAACTAACGAAATCCAGAGCGTCAATCCTTTTGGGCTGAATTCGGGACACCAGGCAACCGAATACGAACCGCCCGTTGGGAAAAGTTGATAGAGCACCTTTTCCTCGTCTATTTCGCGAATGACCGTTGGGAGATAACCCCAGTCGGACAGCGTCTTCTTCGCCCCATCATTCAGATGATCCAGCGTGGCTCGAATCGCGGGGGCGCGGTCTTTGGATAGACCGTCAAACTGCATCACCAGCAGCGGCTTCCCGTTCTGTGTCCATGCCCGCCATGGAATAGATTTCCCCAGAATCTTCAACTCCCCTTCTACAATTCCTTCGTGTAGCCGCAGGCGAGCATTAAACGACTCGAAGACTCTCGGTTCACCGTCCGAACGAAAGGTCAGCTCCATTCGCGGCATGGGAAGACGGGTCACATCGGTCTGGAGTTTGCCGTCCGTCCTGTGCTGGAAACTGCTGGGAAACATCGTGTCCCAGACTTCCTTCTCCCAATTCTCCGCTACCGCTTTTCGCACCCATTTGTAATTGTATTTCTCCGGGTCAACAGGGACCTCCCGCGTTTCCCAGGCGGCGTAACTGTCCAGGGTGATTTTCCAGGGGTTGCCGGTTCCCCAGATCATCGCGCCGATTTCTCCGTTCGCCAGCGGAATTCCGTCGAGCCAGCGTTCCGGCGCACGCTCATAGATAAAATCATGCTGCGGCAGGTAGACCGCCATATCCGGCATCTTGATTGTCGGCGGGGGAAAAGCAGCCATGGGCAATCCTCCAGCAACTGTCATTGTAAAAAGCAAAATCAAAACGCCAAAAAGAGGGATACGGTTGCTATGGCATAAGCGGGCGCGCATCGGCATTGCTTCCTCCGGAAAAGAATCATTGAGTGAGAGTGTAGCACAAAAGGGCTGTCAATTTCATCCGATATCCGTCAGTAACGCAGAATCCAGGCCCTCGATCTCCGCCTCACGGCGGTCTGAACCGAATTTCACCGTAACGGTCTCCTTTGTTTCCGAAAGATTCCAGAGCAGCACAGCACGGGCGGTCGGATACCAGGCGCAAACCACGGGCTTCTCATCCTCCACATAAGGAACCTCCGCCAATTGCGGCAGAATCTCTTTTCTGAATGCGAACAAAGACGGCAAGTCCTGCGCAATCGGAATCGCCCCCTCAATCGCGACACCGCTTTCCGGTCGAATGACAAACCGCGTCCCGCCCGACCGCAAATCGCCCGCCGCCGTCGCCTGCGCATCGGAATCGGGCAGGAAAGTCCATCCGTCTTTCGCAGGTTCTTCCGTCACCTCAAACGGGACCCCGGTCGCCAGGAAAAGGCTGTACGGTTGATCCTTACTCACATACCGGCTCCACTCCCCCCAATAGTGTTTGAACGGTCCCCGTGGCGTGTGACCGGCAATACGCTCATGCTCCGCAGCCTGCTTCTTCATCGCCGGGGCCAGAACCTCCCAGTGCGTCAACGGAAACGGCGTCATCCCCGACATAAACATCGTATTCCGCACATCGCTCAACGTGGATACGACCAGCTTTGCCGCCATGTTCTTCGCGGAAAGACGGTCAGCCGGGAACGCTGTGGTCTCGCTGTACGCGAGTTCGGGAGTGACGAATCGGCGATGGAACAGCGAACTGAACAGCTCGTTTGTCTTGTTATTGAGTTTCCCAAAAGAATTGTCATCGAACATCAATTCCCCCACCCGCAGCGGCACATCCCGATAATCCGCCAGGCGGATTCCCGCTTTCTCCGCGCCCAGGTACATCACCATGTTGCCGAGACGCAGATTCGGCGCGGCGTTCTGCTGCTCCCGGAACGACTCGGTCAGTTGATCGCATGTGAATTCAACCCAGTCCCGCAATAACGGAGTCAAGACACGGCGACCGACATCCCCAAGAAGTTCATCCCATTTCCCGGCAGCATACCCGCCCCGTTTCAGGAATCGCTCGCGGTGCCAATCGCAGAAACAACCCCCGATGGTTCCGGGAGAGATCGCCAGGCGGAAATCATCATCCAGAAAAACATCCGAAATCCCGACACCCTGTATCTCTCGTAGAGCCTTCGCATTCTCTTCCGTTGCAGGCGGATGCAATGAGGTTCCCGCGTATTTCGACCCGTCGGGTTTCACCGCAATCCTCCACCGTTCCGGCGGAGTCAGCGGAAATGTCCCCGATTGTTCGCCGAGCGAATCGCCCGGATGCCCCAACGGCACATTCACAACATGCGCTCGGAGTCCCACCTTCTCAAGCCGGTCCCGACATGCCTTGAGTGTGGCGGGATCGCTGTGCCAATGCCCATAGAAAAAGGCCCCCATCCAGATATCCGTCACCCCGGCATCCTGGACCACCTTCACCCGCTCCGGTTCCTCGGCGATGATTTGCGGCGAAAGGCACAGATGAAATGTGCGTTTCGGCCCCGTTGCACAATCCCCGCCCCTCGCGAGAAAAAGTCCGGCTCCTGCCATCGTTGAAATTTGCAGCATTCTGCGCCTTGTGATTTCATCAGCGATCCAAGTCATTTTCCACTCCTTACGGGATTCGATTCTTTTTGTATAGTATGCCTGCTCGAAACCGGATAGTGAATATCCGGAGCATACTGCAGATTCTCCCCCACAGTCGGAGGAACCCATGAAAAATCCATCATCCATCACCCGTCGAGAATTCCTGGAAACATCGGGGAAAGGAGCCGCTGCCCTCGCCGCCGTCGTCTCAACCGCGCCTGCCATTCTGAGCGCAAAATCCCCCAATGAAACCATCGGTGTCGGCTGTATCGGCCTCGGAGTGAGAGGCGGCACGCTGTGCCGTCAGGCCGCTAAGGTCGAGGGCGTTAAAGTCGTCGCGCTGTGCGATGTCTATAAGCCTCATGTCAATAAGGGACTGGAATTCGGCGGGAATCCCGATGCAAAGACTTACCTGGACTATCACGAGCTGCTGGCCGATCCCGGTGTCGATGCAGTCACCATCGCCACCCCGGATCACTGGCATTCGCAAATGCTGATTGATGCGGCACAGGCCGGGAAAGACATCTATATCGAAAAGGGCTGGACCCGGACCATTGATGAGGCGAAAGCGATGCACGCGGCAATTAAGAGCAGCGGCGTGATGATGCAGCTGGGCCACCAGGGTCGCGAGCGCACCGCGGGCGTTCAGGCCCGTGAGCTGATCCGCGAGGGTGCGCTTGGACCGATCACCCTGGTTCGCACAGGACGCTTTGAGAATCGCCCCCTGGGTCGGAATATCTGGCGCTGGTATGGCGATTACGATCAATATGAACGCCCCGATCCGGCACAGGTCCAACGCGATCTCGATTGGGACCGATGGCTCGGTACGGCCCCCAAACGGCCGTTCAGCATGGAACGATTCTGGCACTGGCGCTGCTATTGGGATTACGGAACCGGCGTTGCCGGCGACCTCCTGTCCCATGAAATCGACTTCGTTCAGGCCATGCTCGGCTACGGCATCCCCGATACCTGTATGACAACCGGCCTGAATGCGCTTCTCACAGACGGTAGAGAGGTTCCCGATACCTGGAACACAGTCTTCACGTTCGAACAACAGGCCTGCACCGTCACGTTCGATTGCAGCATGAACACCTGTGCGCGGATTCAGCCCCCCGTGTTCTACGGAAAAGAGGCGGTCTTGCAGTTCGATACCATCGCGCAGTCGGTGGATACATTCGATGTCTATGCGGAACGGGGTGCGAAATACGGTGCGAAAATCGAGGCCGGGGAAATCCCGTCCGATGAGCCGTTCCTGAAATTCGATCCGGCGAAAACTCCGGAACAACCGTACCACATGGAGGACTTCATCCGGTCCGTTCGCTCTCGACAAAAGCCAAAATGCGATGAGGACCAGGCATTCATCGAGGCCGCCATCATTGTCATGGCTACCGTCGCGTATAGAGAAAACCGTCCCGTCCGCTGGGACCGCGAAAAACAGGATGTCGTTTTTGCCGGATAGATATTCGCTTGGAGGAACGTCAAATGATCTCGCTCGCTTTTCTTCTCTTCGCCCACACGCACGTGGTGAATACCATCGCCCCGCCGGAGATTCGTTCGGCGTCCCTCACTGTAGCCGCAATCCAATTCTTGCCCGCCCCTGAAATCGAGCAAAACACGGCAAAGATCATTGACTACCTTAAGCAATGCTCCGAATGCGGCATCCGCGTGGCGGTCTTCCAGGAATGTGCCATTACCGGCTATGACAAAGAGGCAATTACGAAAGCCACACCGGATCAACTGGCACAGGCCGAACAGAAAATCGCGGACGCCTGTAGACAGTTCAATGTCTACGCGGTAGTCGGAACGCCTTACTTCAAGGACGGTACATTATTCAACACGGTAGTGGTGTTTAATCCTGAAGGAAAAGAGATCGAGCGGTACGCCAAAATCCAGCTGGTTGGCGGGGATGACTGGGCGGAGCCTGGCAACACCCTGTCCATATTCGCCATCGACGGGATTCCCTCCTCCATTATCATCTGCCATGATGAACGTTACCCCGAGCTGGCGCGCCTGCCGGTTCTGGCGGGGGCGCGATTAGTCTTTTACGTTTCCAGCGAATCCAATGTCAAGGCCGAAAGCAAAATCGGGCCGTACCGCGCCCAGATCCAGGCCCGCGCTGTCGAGAACAACGTCTATATCGTTCAGGCAAACTCGCCTGCCATGATGTCGCACGGGCAAAGCCGCATCATCGCCCCAGACGGGAATATCATCGTCGAGGCGAGCATGTTCCAGGACGAACTGATTTCCGCCATGCTCGATATGCAAAAGGCTACTGCCGAAAATGCCCAAAAGAGCTTTCGCTGCGAGGCACTGCGCGCCTGGTGGGAAGAGGGAATGAAGAAGGTGGTGGACCGAAGGACTCCCGCATGTCCGGCATACACGGTCAGCGCCGAACAATTCGAGCAGGCATTTCAAGAATGGGTCACCTTTCTTAAGAATGCACCTATGAGTCTCACGCTGAGTTCCAATCCGCACGACTACACACTCAATGAACCCTTTCAGAAGATCGTCGCCATGGGACCTCCGGCCTTGCCCTACATCGCCGGAAAAATGAGAATCGAGCGGGGCCTGGTTGATCCGTGTATGGCTATCGCCTATCGCGAAATCACCAAAATGCACTTCAGGAAATACGAGGATCTCCCCAGTTGGTGGGACTCGGAATACAAACAGACAGAATCCCGATTCACAGAACTGTATCAACGGTGGAGTGAACAAATTGCAGGCAAACCGACCAAATGGAAAGACCTGGCGGATGAGAATGGAAATATCTATGCGAAAAACATTCGTGGAAATGCGGAACTTAAGGCATACCGTGAGTTCCTCTCTCTTGGCATCCCGGCTTTGCCCTTTGCTTTCGATTATCTACGTAGCGGCAAAAACGAGGTAATGGATGCTATCGACTATTGGACAAACGGCAGACCCGATGAAGAATTCCAAAAAGCAACTGAGAAGGTCGCCAAAAAAGAATCCTATCTGGCCTGGTGGGAAAAGAATAAAGACTATTGGCTCTTGCCGCAGTTCAAATGATCCGTCAAAACAGAGCATTCCGTCTGTCCCGTCATCGCGAATCCCGGCTCCTGAGTCTGCGAAGGGCCGGGATGTGGCGATCTCCTGGCTCGCCGAGATTCCTCACTTCGTTCGGAATAACATTATCCCGTCATAACAACATCGCCCTGTCATTTCGACCGAAGGGAGAAATCTCATAAAACGGTCCATATCCCCCCAATCAATCAGGTTTCAGCAATTCCTTTACCAAAAGATCCACATTCGTCGCGGGACATTTGGTTTCGGATGGCTCATTGCGCTCTCGAACTCTTTTCGCATTATCCAGTGCCGTTTCAAGTTTGGGAAGTAGTAAATCCAAATAGTCTTTGGCCTTATCATAATCCTTGATGTGCTCCCTCAAACATTTCTCAACTTCCTCGCAGTCTTGAAATGGCCTTGTCGTGTATGTGAAATGCAGCAGATACCAGAACTCAAAACAGGGGACGGATAAGGCAACACGAATCTTGTTGCCGTTCGCCGTGTCTATTGCCTCATTCAATCGCTCATGCTTATCACGATCAAAGACGCACCAGACTTGATCGTACACAACTCCTTTTCCACGTTTCACCTCATTCTTGCGCTCATCACGGAGCTCTTTTGCATATTTGACAATGGAAATAGGAGAATTGCCAAGATCGGGGCCGAACACTTCCACATTCAAGGGATGAATACGCCCTCTCTTCCTAAGCCCCTCAAAGTAATTCCGTTCCGTTTTCTCCCCTTCGCACACAATCAGAAAGACATCACCGGTCTTCTTCGGTGTCTTCACCTCCCGCCCAAGTGAACGTCCTGATCGTGCCCGATCCCTTTTGCTCATTTGAATGGAAAATCCCCCAGGAATGGAATCGCCCCATACCGCCCCGCCAGATACCCCTTCTGAAGCGCTTCGTCGGGACGCGGTTTGTAATCCGTCAGCGGATAAAGAACCGTCGCCCCTTCGTCATTCTTTTCCGTAAACCAAATCTGATCCCGCCGGAACAGGTCAGTATCCAGCAGCGTTGTGTCGTGTGTGGTCAAGATCAGTTGCGCATTTTCGAGATTCACCTTTGGCGATTGCATATACCTTATTAGGTTGCGAACAAGCGATGGATGTATTTTGGCAGCAAATTCATCAATGCAAATTGTGCATCCAAGTTTCAGTGTCATAAGCCATGGCCCCAACAGGGAAAAGTACTTCAATGTACCCGCCGACTCCTCATCAAGAGAAAAATAGATCCCGTTTTCCTTCCCGTTCATGAAATGTTTCATACGAATGTCCACTCCCTTTTTACCACCCAAGGAGCGTGGCATCTCATTTCTATCGTCTCCGGGCATTACATCTGGAAAAGGCCTTTCATCCGGTTTGACCCGAATATCAACCTCGGCAATACCAAGGTCGGCCGTCCTCATCATGGCACCAACAAGATCATGAACTGACTTGTTCCCCAGCATCATGGCAATCGTATTGCCGAATGGCAAATCGTAGCCAGAAAAATCCATAAACCGAAGAAAAACACCAAACCATTGATAGACCATACTCAGCTGCTCATGGTTAAACTGCGCCGCAACGGAGAGAAACAAAGCACTCTCGCGCGTCTTCTCTTTCAGGTTTTCCCAATCTCCTTTGTACTTCGATCCGCGATCCCATTTGTATTCGCCCTTTTCTTTGTCGAATTTGCGTTGAAACCAGCGTTGCGGCTGCCCCTGCGGATAGGCAATTAACCATTCCTCATGGACTCTCTTCTTGTCCAGCGCAAAACCGTATTGATATCGAACTCCCTCGTGAACAAAGATCGCCTCGAACTCGCTTGGCTCCTGTTCTTTCTGGGACTCCAAGAGGAAGGGTTCGACCCCGGTATCCGCGCCAGGTTTTAGTTCGCTGGCGGATTCCACAACAAAGTCAAGCATGAATGCCATTGCCTTGATGAGGTTGCTCTTGCCCGAAGCGTTTGCCCCATAAATGGCAACACTCTTCACCAGTTTGGTGTTTTTCAGGCCGGGTAAGTCCAGTTCGATCAGGTTGTCCGGAAGCGTTTTGTCCCGGTTGCTCGCCACAAGGCTTAACACTTGGCGGTCCCGGAACGAGCGATAATTGGTAACGGCAAACTCGATCAGCATTGCCTTTGTTCCTTCATATCAGGTCGATTAGAATGGAAATTCCGTTTCTATCGTTATGGAATGA
>JAKPYU010000769.1 GCA_029568995.1 Candidatus Omnitrophota bacterium
ATCGGGTTGCCTCGGATTTCTCAGCTGCTTTCATGCCGAGCTGGATGTGCGTTCGGACGAGACCTTGTCCGTGGCAACTCCCGGTATACGGAATGCCCGTGAGGATCTCAATAACGGCAATCTCGATTACCGATTCCAGTACCGTTTCATCCCGGATGTAACCGATGAGGCGATTGCCTGGCTCTACCGGGAGCATATTCGCGAAGCAATAGGCTGAAATTCGTAGTTGCATCGTGCCGTTACTTGTGATACGATTGGGTCATGTTCGGGAAAGAGTGAAGGGAGAAAATGATGGACGTATTTTGGAACATCTTTCCAGTACTCCTATTGGTGTTGGTGTGGACAAGCCCCCTGGCTCTCTACTTTCTAATCCGTCTTGCGGTTCGTCACGGCATGCGCGATATGGTTCGAGACCAGGGGAAAATTTCCATTTCGGAGAAGCATGAGGATTGACAGAGGAGAGACTCCCTCACCCCAACCCTCTCCCGGAGGGAGAGGGGGAAACGCCGTCGGGGGCAAGATGCCCCCGCTCCTATCTCTCGTCATCGCCTCCTGCCGTCATTCCGGCGAAAGCCGGAATCCAGGCCATATTCCGTTGAATCACACAACCTTTCCCTCCCCCGTTCACCTCTTTTCGGGACTCCTGTATGCTCTTGGATCATACTGACCATTGACCGGAATACCGCCCCCGGAACGTCTGCATCAACTTCAAGGAGCATGAACCATGCAAATCAATCGGCGCACCGCACTGAAAGGAATCGGAGCCGGACTGCTCGCATCCGGTTCCCTCACGGCAATTCAACAAACCTACGCTGCCGAGAGTCCCGCCGGTGTCAAAGTGGGAATGTGCGACTGGAACCTGGGGGGATCATGTAATCCCGAACTCATTCCGAAAGCGAAAGAAGCTCATTTGGAGGGAATCCAGGTCAGTGTGGGCCTCAGCGCCAACAACATTCCACTGCGTAAGCCGGAAGTCCGTGAACGCTACCTGGCGCTGGGCAAGGAGTACGGCATCGAGTTCTGCTCGGTGGCCGCCGGCGGCATTCTGAACGCGATCCCGCTGGCCACGGAACCGCAATCCGCGATGTATGTCCTGGACGCGATTGAGGCCGCGAAGGCGCTGGGAAGTTCGTGTACCCTGCTCGCTTTCTTCGGCGAGGCCGACTTGCGTCTTTCCTATCCCGGCGGGAACTACGGAACCAATGAGGAATATCGGAACATCGGCAAAGATCCCGCCTGGAGAGAATGGGAATTGGATACGATGAAGGTCCGACGCGTCGTCGATTTCCTTCGGCAGATCGTTCCCCGCGCCGAGGATGCCGGGGTAATTCTCGGCATTGAGAACATGCTGTCTGCGGCACAGAATCTCGATATCATCGACCGCGCGGGCGGCTCGCCGATGCTTCAGGTTTACTACGATGTCGGCAATTCAACCGGCGCGGGCTACGATGTCCCTGCGGAGATCCACCTGCTCGGCAGGGACCGAATCTGCGAGGTCCACCTGAAGGACAACAAAACCCGGATCTTTGGAACCCCGGATGCCCAGGTGAATATGGCGGCTTGTGCGAAGGCGTTCAAGGAAATCGGATACAGCAAATGGTATGTCCTGGAGACCAGCGGGCGGGATAAGCAATTCCTTCCCGATACCCAGGCCAATGTCGCGTTCGCTAAAAAGACATTCGGTTGAGACGATAGAAAGGGCATGATGAAATGACCGATCCGATTCGAGTTACGGTGTGGAACGAATACCGGCATGAGAAAGAGGTCCCGGAGATTGCGGCCATTTATCCAAAAGGAATCCACGGCGCGATTGCCGATTACCTGCAAGACCGGCGTGGGATGAAAGTCCGCACGGCGACACTCGATGAGCCGGACCATGGCCTGACCGAGGCGGTCCTGGACGATACGGATGTGCTGATCTGGTGGGGACACGCGGCGCATGACCATGTGAAAGATGAAATTGTCGATAGGGTCCACAAGCGCGTGCTGGACGGCATGGGGCTGATGGCGCTGCACTCGGCGCATTTCTCAAAGATCTTCCGCAAGTTGATGGGAACGACCTGCGAACTGAAATGGCGCGAGGCAGCCGAAAAAGAGCGCCTGTGGGTGATCGAGCCGAGCCATCCCATCGTCAAAGGACTGGGCGAGTATATCGAGCTGGAGCACACCGAGATGTACGGCGAACGGTTCGATGTACCGCCGCCGGATGTGCTGGTGTTTGTGAGCTGGTTTGAAGGCGGAGAAGTGTTCCGAAGCGGGTGCGTGTATTATCGCTCGCGCGGCAAGGTGTTTTATTTCCGCCCTGGCCACGAGACCTATCCGATTTACCACAATCCCCAGGTTTTGCAGGTCATTGGAAACGCGGTGGAATGGCTCGCGCCCGTCGAGTGCCCCAAGCCGAT
>JAKPYU010000807.1 GCA_029568995.1 Candidatus Omnitrophota bacterium
GTTCGATATATTCATGATATTCTGAAAGTGGACGTCATCATGAAAGAGCCTCTCATCGACCGAATTCAATCTCAAATGAGCGTCGCCGAAGTGGGCGAGGATGCGCTTGTGACGGCTCGCTTTGAGATTGTCGAAGCGCTCATTTTCTCAGAGGCACGGCAGGGGCAAGCGATCTGCGATCCGTACAATCCTTCCCTGGAAATTGACCAGCCTTTGCGTTTTGTCAGGAACGGCAAAGAGGTTCATGCCATTCGTCCCGCTCAAGCCTTCATCCTGGACGAGCACCAGGCAGTAATGGATACCGGCACGAAAGACATCCGCACGGCGCAACTCTGGCGTCTCTCTCGAAATGGTCCCGGCGTTGCGGAAATGTCGGTTTATCTTCAGGACTTGGCGGATGCGCCCAATGGGGATGTATTGCTCGATCCGTCCACGACCTTCGACCCACCTTCCAGGGACGCTTTTCTGCAAGAGGGAACCTCAACTAACTGGGGATCTGCTACCACCCTTTCGTGGTTCTATGACGACCGACCGGTCCTTGGATTCGATGTATCGAGTTTCGGAACGGACAAGGTGGTTACCAGCGCCAAGCTGAAGATTTATGTAGATCTGAATACAAATGCGGGCGATGCCCAGGCGCGGGCATACAATGTGACAACGGCATGGGATGAGTCAACTGTGAATTGGTATGACCCTTGGACAAATGACGGTGGCGATTACACGACGGACAACCAAAGCCCTGTGCTGACGATTCCGAGCGAAGATGACGTATGGATTGAGTTCAACGTCACGGATGCATTCAAAGCCCGCTATCCCTCCTCCACGAGCGATATCTCCAGCAAGGGGTATCTCCTGCGATATCAATCCGATCCGGGGGACAAGATCAAGTTCTGCACCAAGGAGTATGCCACCGTTTCCGAGCGACCGAAGCTGGAAGTGGAATACGCCACCGTCAGCACCGTGGTCATCTCCGGCGGCGGCACGGACTTGTATTCTCCCCGCAGTCGAACCATCACGGCGACGATCAGCCCGGCGGTATCGGGAATCCCGGTGGCTTTTGAGATCATCGATCCGGACGACCCGGCGGACAATACGACGATTGACGCCAGTTCGGCGGGGAACGACAACAAAGGCGCTGCCGGGAGTCTCAGCCCGTCGGGTTCCGTGCAGACAAACGGCTCCGGCCAGGCACAGGTGACCTTCTCCACGACCTCCATGGT
>JAKPYU010000004.1 GCA_029568995.1 Candidatus Omnitrophota bacterium
GATCCATCGGACCTGGAGGCGGAAACCGCCATTGTCCGTCTTCGCGGCGATACGATCTGGCAGTCTCTGCTGGAGGCGGTACGGGGCAAAGGAAGCAGCTTCGTCTCGACCTTCCTCTACCCGACAGGCGGCATCGGTCGAATCTCACAAAATCTTGCAGCGTGTCTCAAAGAGAGCGAGCTGATCCTCAATGCCGGTGAAGTCTTCCCCGTTGTTGAGAACGGGAAATGTGCCGGTGTGAGGAACCAGCGGGGCGAGTCATGGCAAGCGGATGCCGTCATCTCCACAATCCCTCTGCCGGATCTGGCAAGGTCGCTATTCAGAACGGGAACGTCACCTTGTTTCTCAGCCGATGTGCTGCAATTTCGCGGACTCGTTCTGTTGTTTCTCCTGTATGAGAAAGACCTTGCGATTCGGGATACCTGGCTCTACTTCCCGGAACCGGAGATCCCGTTCACACGCCTGAACCTGCCGAAGAACTTCCACCCGGACAACGTCCCTTCCGGCAAGACCGTGATCTGCCTGGAGTTTCCGTGCGAGCCGGGGGATACGGTTTATCATGCGGAGGAATCCGAACTGCGTTCCGTTGCGGATGAGCATTTGCGTCGGATTGGCCTGACGGATTGTGCGGCGACAGCGGGGATGGCAGTGCGGCTTCGTGAGGGATATCCGGTTTACAGGACGGGGTATCGGAGTCATTTCAATGCGATCGTCTCGGCGTTGAAAGAGATCCCAAACCTGATCACCGCCGGAAGGCAGGGGCTTTTCCGGCACAACAATATGGATCAGGCCATTCAGATGGGGCTTCTCGTGGGAGAGCAGATTGTCCGTTCTCCAAACGGAAGCGCGGGATGGTACGACGGCCTGTCCCGATTTGAGGGATACCGAATTGTAGATTAAGGAATTGGAAGAGTGTGGAATAAAGCGCTTCTGATTGTGCCGCCGACCGGCAAATATATCCGTGAAGAGCGGTGCCAGACTCCCCTGGAGGAGATGCACACCATCGCCCTGCGTCCCCCCATGGATCTGCTGTATCTGGCCGGTTCCCTGGAGAGCGCGGGTGTCGAATGCCGCATTCGGGATTACCCGGCATTGGGTGAATCCTGGGATGCACTTCGACGGGAGTTGGAGCAATTCCGTCCGAATGCGCTGATCCTCTCAGTCACGACCCCCACACTGAAGGAGGATCTGAAAGCCGCCGTCATCGCGAAGGAGATCGACCCGTCAATCTGCACCGTCACCAAGGGGCCGCATTTCCATAGCCTGGACCTGGATGCCCTGAGCCGCTACCCCGCGTTGGACATCATCATGCGCGGGGAATATGAAGAAACCATCATCGAACTGGCACAAGGACTTCCCCTGCAAGACATCGCGGGAATCTCCTATCGCAAAGAGGGAGAGCCTGTGCGGAACGCAGATCGTCCGTTTGTGGAGGACCTGGATCGCATTTCATTTCCGGCCCGTCACTTAATCGACAACGCTCTTTATTACCGTCCCGATACCAGCGCAGCGCAAGCCACCATTGTCACCAGTCGAGGCTGCCCGTACCCGTGTATCTTCTGCCTGGCAGGCGAGGTATCCGGCAAAAAAGCGCGGGTTCGGTCGCCGCAGAATGTGCTGGCGGAGGTGCGGGAATGTGTCGAACGTCACGGCATTCGGGATTTCCTGTTCCGCTCCGATCTGTTTACCTCTAACCGTCAGTGGGTACTAGACTTATGTAAGTCAATTCAAGATTCAGGTTTAAGTATTTCCTGGTCCTGTAACAGCCGCGTCGACACGATTGATGCCGAAATGCTGAGCGTGATGAAACAGGCGGGATGCTGGCTGATTGCGTTTGGTGTGGAAAGCGGGAGCCGGGAACTCCTCAAGAGGATGCGCAAGGCGACCGACCTGGAGGCAGCCGAGCAGGCGCTTCGCCTGTGCCGCGAGTCCGGTATCAAGTCCAGCGTTTACTTTGTAATCGGGCTGCCCTGGGAGACACGCGCGACTTATGAAGAGTCTGTCGCCTTCGCGAAATGCCTGGACCCGGACTTCCTGGAGGTCTTTTTCGCGTACCCGTTCCATGGAACGGAGTTCTATTCCATTGCCGTGCAGGAGAGGCTCCTGCGGGATGGGGAACTTCCGCATGAGGGATACAATCATCCCTCCATTCCGACGCTTTATCTGGACAAACAGGAACTGGCCGGACTTCGGAAAGAGTTTCTGCGGTCGTTCTATCTGCGCCCGCGATTCATCTTTCGCACGCTGTGCAATACGAGGTCTCCGAGGATTCTCTGGAATTACCTGGTTTATGGAAGCCGACAGTTGATAGACTT
>JAKPYU010000008.1 GCA_029568995.1 Candidatus Omnitrophota bacterium
TTGGGATCAAGAAAGCATCGTGTTTCGCGCGATGAGCGAAGGAGTGAAGATACGCACAACCCCCTCTGTGTCTCCCCCAAACTTTGGGGGAGAGGTTCCTCCCCCGAAGATCGGGGGAGGTCAGGTGGGGGTTGACCGGATAGCACAAGACTCCTCGGTGTGACGGTTGCAGGCGAGCTTTCTTAGGAGGAGCCGCCCGGAGTCTGCGAAGGGTGGCGACATGGCGATCTCAGGCTTACGTTCGATCCAACGGCGAGATTGCCACGCTTCGCTCGCAATGACGATATAGGTCAAGACTATTCATTTACACTGGTAAGGAGTTCTTTGAATGGTACTGCAATTCACCAATACGATGAGCGGAAAGAAGGAAGAATTCCAGCCGCTCAATCCACCGCATGTGGGGATGTATACTTGCGGCCCGACCGTGTATGACTTCGCTCATATCGGCAATTTCCGAACGTATATGTTCGAGGATATTCTTCGTCGGTATCTGGCTTACCGGGGATACCATGTATTCCAGGTAATGAATCTGACCGATGTGGAAGACAAGATCATCCGGGCCGCACAGTCAAAGGGTATTTCCATTTTCGAACATACTCGACCTTATATTGAGGCGTTCTTTGAGGATCTCGATAGATTGCGCATTCAACACGCGGAGGTCTATCCCAAGGCCACCGAGCACATCCCCGAAATGCTGGAGATTATCAAGGTGCTCCGCGAGAAGGGCCACACCTACGAAAGCGATGGTTCAATCTATTACCGGATCTCTACCTTTCCCCGGTACGGTGCGCTTTCGGGGATCACACCGGATTCGGTAAAAGTCGGGGCGCGAGTAGACCAGGATGAGTATGAAAAAGAGGACGCCCGCGACTTTGTTCTCTGGAAAGCCAAAAAGGAAGGAGAGCATTCCTGGCAGACGGAATACGGCGAGGGTCGCCCCGGCTGGCATATCGAATGCTCTGCCATGTCGCGGAAATACCTGGGGGATACGTTTGATGTTCATTGCGGCGGCGAGGACAATATCTTTCCTCACCATGAGAACGAAATCGCCCAGAGCGAAGCCGCCACGGGGAAACCGTTCGTGAAATACTGGCTTCACTCGCGGCATCTGATGGTCGAAGGCGAGAAGATGTCCAAGTCCAAGGGGAATTTCTTCACGCTTCGCGACCTGCTGAAACAAGGGCATTCCGCTCTCGCGATCCGCTATTTTTTACTTTCGGGTTATTACCGCATACAACTAAATTTGACGGAGGACGGGCTTCACGCGGCACATCAGGCATGGCGACGGCTGATGGATTTCCGAGGGCGGCTGATCGAGACCCAGGAGAAAGCCCCGGAAGGTCCCCTGTCCGAAGAAGCGCGAGCGATTGCGGAACGGGGCTTACGCGGATTTGAGGATTGCATGGATGATGACCTGAACACCCCCCAGGCGCTGGCGGAAATCTTCGATTTCGTTCGGGATGCCAATCGGTTTCTTGACCAGGGTACTGCAACCAAAGCCGATGCGCGGCATTTCCTGGCTATCCTGATGCGCACCGACTGCGTCCTGGCGGTGTTGGAGGAAGAACAGAAATCCCTGGACGCGGAAATTGAATCTCTCATCGCGGACCGCCAGGAAGCCCGCAAGAACAGAAACTGGGCCAGGGCCGACGCGATCCGGGATCAACTCGCCGCAGAGGGCATTGTGCTCGAAGACACCAAGGATGGTGTAAGGTGGAAACGGGCGAGCGCCTGAATGAAAGATTCGGATAATCCTGCAGGAGCATCCGATACGATCCTGTGATGGAGATGAATATTCTGTGATCTGGCGGATGGAATTGCCGAATGCTGACCGAGCCGTGGTGGAGCGGCGAAAGATCGAAGATTATTTATTGAATGAATCTCATCCGGATGGTGCCGGTAAGGCAGAGTTCTTTTATAGGTTTGGATTTAGGCAAGAACAATGGCCGGTTCTGGCCCAGGAGATCCTGAGACTGGCAAGAAGTGAAACCGTATCCCTTTATTTGCCTTCACGTTATGGGCATAAATATATATTGGATGGAGTGATACGGACACCATCCGGAGATTCGGCCCATATCCGAACAGTCTGGATTGTCGATCTGGGCAAGGAAATACCGCGCTTCGTCACGGCCTATCCCATTTCGCCGGAGGAAGAATCACGATGATTGCCGAACACGAACGAGTGGTTCTGACGAGTCCAATACCCGAATGCCAATTGGTTCCGGGAGATGTGGGCACGGTGGTTCACATCTATTCGGACAGGACAGCCTGTGAAGTGGAGTTTGTCATGCTGGACGGTCATACCGCCGCCGTCGCGACAGTAGAGATGTCACAACTCCGTCCGGTTTCCTCTCACGACATTACTCACGCACGCGAACACGTAATGGCCTGAAGTCCCCTCGGCAGGTCCAACTATCTGTCCACTCATCACACTTCCGGCAGCACAAACGGCTCCCGATACTCCTTTGTGAGATAGGTGTTCGCCTCTTTGTCGTCTCCGAAGGTCTCCGTCTCCGGATCGAACCTTAGATCACGGCCCACGTGATACTGAATATTCCCCAGGTGGCAAATCAGGGTGCTGATCCGTCCCACCTCCACATCGCAGTTGGGGAGACCGCGCGTTTTCATACAGTCCAGGAAAGGTCTTATATGAGAGTCTTTTGACGATCGCTCGCTGGGGCCTTCTTTCCCATCTTTGAACATCACCTTCCACCCATCTCGCGTGAGCAAAAGCGAACCATCCGATCCGTGAAAGGCGATTCCGGTGCCGACTCCTTCCAGGGGCGCGTGATGCTGGAAACTGTGCAACTCCCATGTCAGCATCCAATCGCCGAAATCGTAGGTGACAACCTGTGTATCGGGAACTTCCTTGGCATCTTTCAGCCAGTAGATTCCGCCGTGCCCGGAAACGCTGGTGGGAAGGACTCTGACCTTGTTCCGGATTTTCTGCATGGCCCACATACAAAGATCGAGCATGTGGATTCCCTGGTTGCCCTGCTCGCTGTTGCAGTAATCCCAGAAGAATCGCCAGTTGTAATGAAACCGCAGTTTATTGAACGGGCGTTTCGGCGCAGGACCCAGCCACGTATCGTAATCGACCCCATCCGGCACGGGTTCATCAGGCGGATTGCCGAGATCGCCGCGAACCTGGCACATCCAGGCTTTCATCAGGCAGATTCTCCCCAGCTTGCCGGACGCCACATATTCCACCGCCGATTGCAGGAAGGGCATACTTCGGCGCTGGGTTCCGACCTGCACCACCCGCTTGTATTTCCGGGCCGCCGCAACCATCTGCTGCCCCTCATAGATCGTATGGCAGAGCGGCTTCTCGACATACACGTCTTTCCCGACCTGGCAGGCCTGGATGGTATGAATCGCGTGCCAGTGATCCGGGGTTGCCAGGATCACCGCGTCGATTTCCTTATCGTTGAGAACGTCTTCGAATTTCTGTGTTCCCTGCACGGCTTGTTTCTGGAGAGCCGCGATCTTCTCCGATTTCTCCCGGATGATTTTCAGGTCGATATCGCAGAGTGTTTTGATGATCGCGCCCTGTTCGATGGCATCCTCGGCGACTTGCATCCCGCGATTCTGCGCGCCGACCAGGGCCAACAGGACACGCTCGTTGGCTCCGAGCGCGCGGGGATTCAGGTTTACCAGTCCTGCCGCCGCAATCGCGGAGAATCCGGCTTTCTTCATAAAAGTTCTTCGGGTTTCCAGTGTCATGAGGGACCTCCTCATTGTTGGGATTGGATTTCGGGAACACCGGGCAAATTATCCCCTGAAACGTTGCACCGGGCTATATTACCACGCCCCGTTGGGGCCAACTATTCCGGCGGAACGACAAGGCGGCAGCTGCGCTGCAAGGGGGCATATCGATGCGCCTCCTCGACTATTCCAGTACTGTGCCAGGTATGGCATGAGATTATTCCACATCTTGCCTATTGGTTTCTTTCAAAGCCTTCTGGGTCAGCCGGTACTTCTGCAACCGGCTGTCAGGCTTCTCAGGAAGGGTGTACTCAATCAGATCTCGGTCCATAAGTTCATGGATTACTTTGTTCAGCTGCCCTGAGACTCTCTTCTGTCCCAGGATCTTAGAAATCTCGGCCTTGCCCAACGCTTGCGGCTTGAGTAATACCAGCACTCGTTGACCAAGTGACTCTGGCTGTGACTCTAGCTGTGACTCTAGCTGTGACTCTAGCTGTGACTCTGGCTGTTTTGAAACCTGCCCTACCCAACCTCTCGGAGTTCCAGCCGCATACGCGGTAATCATTTCTGCCCGGAACGTGACAACCAGAAATCCCTGCGTTTCCTCGAAAGCAGGTGCGGGGATGCCGTGGGCCTTGCAGGCGGCGACCACACGGTTCGTCCCGCGCCCCCAGATCTCAACCGCGCCGGTTCGATGGAATGTCTGCGCGACAAGCAGGTTCCGAGGCTTGGAAAGGTGTGTGCGGGAAAGCATCGCTGGCGTAAGACCGGCGGGCAGGCGGCCAAAACTCCGAATCTCCACCCGGTCGTCGAAGACAGCAATGGCCACATAGCCCCCCGGATCGGAGTAATCGCGATGCATGACAGCATTGAGCAGGATCTCCCGAAGCGCCTCCAGCGGGATGGGGAATCGGTCCTGCCGAAAAATCGTACCTTCGGGAAATCGCGCGCCTAGCGGCATGGTCCGTTCGAGAAACGCAAGCCCCTCTCGCACCATGGCGAAGGCGTTCAAATGTTCCTGGCGGTTGTCCACGATTTCGCCGGTGACCTCAGTTCCCCGGAAACGTCCCATCTTGAGCATGCATTGCGGATAGTCCGGCAGGAAGCGTGTGCCATAAAGCACTTGAGCCGCTTGTGTCAGCACCCCGTCTTGGCGAAGCCCCAGTCGGTCGAGAACGTCTTCGACCTTGCGGCTTGTCCCGGCAGAGATGCGACCCTGCTGGATGGCAAGTTCACGTGTCCGGAGAATCTCCTCACGGTCCAGGTCCTTGAGTCGCACCCCGACCGCTGGCTGGTTCTCCCACCGCCTTCGGGCGTGCGCGCGTTCCAGGAGAAGAGTCTCATACCTCTTCTGCGACATCTTGCGGGTCGTGCTTCCAATCCGTTCGTAGGGGCGTCCCTCGAACGTGAACGGAACCGAGTCCGATGTGCCGTCAACCGCGAGGGCAAGAACCTCCCTACCCCTGCTCGTGGCGACGTGATGAACAGATACATGGACAGGAGGCTCGAAACGGTCCATGGCCTGCGCGATCTCACGGGTCGTCTTGTCGGAAACATCCTGCCCCTCGATTATGCCGTCGGGCCGGACTCCAAAAAGCACCATACCGCCGGAACCGTTCAGGAACGCGCAAAGCGTCTGCATCCCCTCCTTCATCTCGCCTGTCGAGCGTTTGAACTCCAGCCCCGGACCTTCGCCCCGCTTGACAAGGGCGGCAAGATGTTTCGCATTCGCCGGAATCCCGATAGTGGTCATGGATATTTCTCTCGATACGGCAGCGGGTCCTATGGCAGTACCAGCCGGGCTGCGAACCCTTTCCCAATTATTCCCCCCATCACTGCGTGAGGTATTCGGCCCGATAAAAAGCGGTTCTACCGGTGAGTGAATGATAACACGCGAGAGGTGGGAAGGTATACAGGCCAAGGCGGGAGCTGCGCTCCCGCACTCCAAGGGCGCACAGCCGTGCGCCCCTACGGATCGCCCGTTTTCTTGCGCCAGGCGTGAAGTTGTTTGGATAGTTTTCCCCTGATTTCGGCATGTTCGGCGGATTTTGCAAAGTTGTGCAGTTCCCCCGGATCGGACTCCAGGTTGTACAGTTCCTCCTCGCCACTGATGGAAAGGTTGTATTTCCATTGGAGGGTGCGAATTGTGCGGATGGGGCATTTCCATTGCTGCTTTCCATGATACTCGGCAAAA
>JAKPYU010000020.1 GCA_029568995.1 Candidatus Omnitrophota bacterium
ATCCGCCGTCAGGCCGGTATTGGTCGGACTTCCGATCGCGCCGGCATCAACATAGACATCACCCGCAGTATTGGTATCGTTGACATAGTAAATTCGGGTCTGATTCCGGATGCTGAACTCGTTGTCCACCGCATCATAGACTGCCGGATCGCTTTCGAGGACCACCTTCCATAAACCGCGGGCCGTGTTGTATGCGGAGACATCCCATGAACGAGACTCCTGCGATACAGGGATGTTGGTGGCAAGAGTGAAGTATTCAATTCCTCCGTTCAGCGAATATTCCAGCCTGACCGTCTCGCTGGTATCAATATTGCCATAGGCCCAGTAAATATCCTGCGTACCGGAAATCGCGCCGGCCCCGTTGAGGGTTATTGCCAACAGCCACGCATTGGTCCGGCTCAGGCTGGACTGCCCGGTGTTCCCGTACAGTCCCATGTTTATCCGCAGGCCCCTCGGTGCCGTTTCGTTGGTGAAGACAGATGAGGGATCCCCGGTATCGAGCATGGGTGAATAAATTCCCGGGGCATCATTGGTCACATAGCCTGTTCCCGGCTCATAACGGCCCTGGGCGCTCTTCAGATGGAAATCCCAGCTGCCCGTATCCGCGAAGAGCGGAACATGGCTCAGGCTGTGGCGGTCCTGTCCCGAGGCAAAAGTCCAGGACGAAACAAAATTATGGATCTCGCTGCCGCCGGTAGATCGTCTTTTCTCCACAAGAATCGCGTTGTTTGTGATCGCAAAATTGTTGTAGTCAGAAATCAGGGAAGATCCCAACCCGATGTCATATACTCGCGCACCCGCACCACTGCCCTGCAGAAGGCTGTTTCTGAACTGGTTTGCAGTGCTGCCCGTCATATAAACCGCAGTTCCACTTTGCCAGATCACGCCGTTGTCCCACAAATATGCGGTCGGGATTACACCGCCAGAAGCGCGAACGCCGTAGGTCGAATTGTTAATGGCAAGGCAGCCCTGCATCAGAATATCCTTCGAGAGTGAAACCGAGAAGCCGGCGGATCCATTGTCAAACGAAGTCACTCCCTCAGCCCGGCAGGCACGGGTGGCGTTTTCAAAAACCACTCCGTTTTCAGCGCGCTTCACGCCAAGGTCTTTTATCACAACCCCTAGTGCCCCGTTGAAGCGGATTCCCGCCGTTCCACCGCCGGGAACCTGCCGGACCAGAACGCTGCCGCCGTAAACTGCATTTGTGCTGCCCCTGATCATCACCGGGATATTGGTCGTCCCGCTGTCCAGAGTTCCTATGGTAATGTCTCCGGACAGAGGATATGTCCCCGTATCCACCCAAATCGTGTCCCCGGCCTCAAGGTCGTATGTATCGATCACCGTTTTCAGGCTGGCCATGGGATCGGAGACCGTCAGCCCTGAATACGCATCCGAACCTTTTACAAGGGTATACACATCGCCCGTTGTTGAGTTGTCGTTCACGTAGAAATGGAACGGCGCATTCCGGACAGCAAAGAATACGGCGTTTTGATCGGAAACCAGCGGTTCCTCGATACTGGTAACACGCCACACACCAAGCGGAGTGGACATTTGCGCGGTGGTATCCCACGTCCATGTGCCCAGCGTGGCGTCAATTCCGGTGACCAGCGTAGTCCATGCTACCCCGCCATTGGCCGAAAAATCGATTTGAACGGTATGATTCGTTGCCGCCCCGCGAGCCAGCCAGACCAGAGAAACGGTTCCCGTGACATATCCTCCGTCATCAAACGACGAAACGCTCAGCACCGCGCTTGTGTAGGTCATGGAGGCCTGTCCAGTGCCGCCATAAAGCCCGACGTTGATTCTTCCGGCGTTAGGTTCTGGTTCGTCACCCACCGGAGTGGATGGATTTCCGGCGTCAATCAGAAGGGATGCGCCCTCCAGCGGATTCGTGACAAAGCCCGAGCCCGGCTGATAACGGCCGGACGGGCTCCGGAGGTGATAGTCCCCCCCGTCCGCATTCCAGAAACCAGGCTCACTGGAAAGGGAACTTCCATCATATCCGAATGTGGCGGTCCACGAGGATGCCGAATCGTACTTCGTGGTGTAAATGCCCTCCGCCACGACAATGCCTGCAAATCCGCCGTTCTTGCGATAAATATTGTTATAGTCTGACGTCAAGGTGCCGGTCACATAACGGTAGGCCTGCTGCTGCGAATTGAGCGCGCTCAAAACCGAATTTTCAACCTTGATGCTCCCGCCTTCAATGTTGATTCCGTTTACATTGCTCCAAACAATCCCGTTGATCCACTCGGTTCCCGGCGAACTCTCATTCCAGACGCCATGCCGGATGCTGGCGCGGGCTATGCAATGATTCAAAAAAGTTGAAACACTCTCTCGGACTCGGAAGCCGTCTCTTCCGCTGTTCTCGCAAATAACCCATTCGGCCCCCGAATGCCATGCCCTGTTCATATAAACCCCGGCGGTACTGGCATTGCGAATGGTCATATTGCGCAGCACAAAACCCCAAACATCATCAAGCGTGAAGGCATTCGCCACGCCAAAGGCCGTGAAGATCGTCCGGCTCACATCGCTGGTGCTTCCCTGTATTGAAACG
>JAKPYU010000057.1 GCA_029568995.1 Candidatus Omnitrophota bacterium
CGCAATCCCTCCCGCCGCGTGGCGAGTAGTTTTTGGATGTCATCACTTTCGAGAATCGGACGAAAGGCGCGGTAGTCGGTTGCTTTCATCGCAACCTGCCAGCGGTAATGATCTCGCAAACGATACAACGGCGCTTCAACCGGCGGGAAGAGAGAAACTCCCTTTGCCTTGCGAACCAGTGCCTCCACCATGCGGTAAAGATCCCAGGCCACTCCGCGAGCCTGGCTCTCCACGCGCGCTTCGATCCGCCACAAGACCAACCGGGTAATCGGCGGCATGGTCAGCACACGCCGAAAGCGGATTTCCTTCTCATAAAAAGCCAGGTAATCCTGTTTGAGCGCCAATGCAACCGCGTAGTTGTCCGGACAACAGGTCTGCACAAACACCTCCCCCGGTACATCCCCACGCCCGGACCGCCCGGCTACCTGCGTCAATAAACAAAATGTCCTCTCACCTGCACGAAAATCCGGCAGGGACAACGCATAGTCCGCGTTAATCACCCCTACCAGCGTCACGCCGGGGAAATCGAGTCCTTTCGCAACCATCTGCGTCCCGACAAGAATGTCTACTTTCCCCACTCGAAACGGGGTCAGCACGGATTCATGTCGGCTTTTCCCACGGGTGACATCCTGATCCAGCCGCGCAACTCTCACGCCCGGAAGGCATTCCGCTACGGCCTGGACTACCCGCTCCGTTCCGAATCCCTGCTGCTGAATGAAATTCTCATGGCACGAGGGGCAGCGATTCGGCGGACTCTGCCGATAGTCGCAATGATGGCACAACAGTTGCCCCATCGACTTGTGATACACGAGTGCCACACTGCAACGCGAGCAGGAAACCACGTACCCACAATTCCGACAAGCCATGGAGGTAGCGAATCCACGACGATTCAGAAATAAGATCGTCTGTTCGTTCCGTTCGCGACGTTCCTGTAATGCGCATTGCAGCTCGCTCGAAAGGATCTGCTCGCTTTGCATTCGTCCCCGCATGTCGATGACATGAACCGTCGGTAACGGTCTCTCGGCAACGCGCCGGGGCATGGTTAAAACATGATACTTGCCGCACCGCGCGTTGTAGAACGACTCGACCGATGGAGTAGCCGAGCCGAGGATCGCCACCCCTCCCGACATCCAGGCCCGATACACAGCTACATCCCGCCCGCTGTATCGGGGGGACGGATCGTGCTGCTTGTAAGACGATTCATGCTCTTCATCAACGATCACCAGGCCGAGATTCTGTACCGGCGCAAATACCGCCGAACGTGTACCGACAATGACCCGGCGTTCCCCACGACGCGCACGCTGCCATTCATCGAATCGCTCCCCCTGGCCCAGGCCGCTGTGAAGAATCCCGACCTGATCTCCGAGGCGCGCTCGAAACCGGCCCATCGTCTGCGGAGTCAGTGCAATCTCCGGAATGAGTACAAGCGCCGATTTCCCCCGCTCCAGGGCGGCGGCGATTGCCCGAAGATAGACTTCCGTCTTCCCGCTGCCGGTTACGCCGTGAAGCAGAAAGGTCTCCCGTTTCCCTTGCGACAGTGCGATCAGGATTTCCGAGAGGACTGTTTCTTGTTCACCAGTCAGGTTGAAATCTTGGGGTGACTCTGACAAGACTTCAAATTGTGGTTCCCTCGCCTCTTCGATTCGACGAACAATTACCAATCCCTTTCTCTCCAGCGACTTCACAACCGAGGCGGAAATCTCCAATTGACTAATGAATTCCTGCAGCGAGACCGGGGTCTTGTGTGAGAGAAGCGATTCAAGGACCTTGCGTTGTTTTTCACTTCGAATTTCGAGCGGGATTTCTTTTGCCAGGCGGAGTTGAGGGGAGCACTCAATCGCATGGATCTGCCTGGGCTTCATCTTCGGGGAGAACGGATAGGCCGCGGCCATCGCCTCTCCCAGCGAACATAAATAGTAATCCGCCACCCAGAGAAGCAGTTTCATCAACTCCTGATCGAACAGAGGCTGTTCTTCTACCAATTGGCAAATAGATTTGATCTCGGCCACATCTTCCGGCGGCCTGTCTTTCAGACAAACCACGTAGCCGAGTGCGTTCCGCTTACCCAGCGGGGCATACACTCGACAACCGGGTAAGATTCGACCTGCCAGGATATCGGGAATTGAATAGGTGAAATTCTTTCGAAGAGGAATTGGAAAGGCGATCTCCGCATAACCTGGGAATTTCGGTTCGGTAGACACAGCACTATGTCTTCTTATCCGGCAACGGTAATCCCAGTTCACGCATCACTTCCTGCAAATCCTCCCAGACCTCCCGCTTCGCCGCCGGGTTTCTCAGCAGATACGAGGGATGAAAAGTCGGCATGAGACGAATCCCGTGGTAATCCCTCCACCGTCCCCGCTGACGGGTAATGGGAGTCATATCGCGAAGAAGGCTCTGAACCGCGAACCGTCCCAGCGCAACAATGACTTTCGGGCGGATGATCTCCAGCTGTTTGAGCAGGAACGGCTCGCAGCAGGCAATTTCCTCCGGCAGCGGGTCGCGATTTTCGGGAGGTCGGCACTTGATCACATTGCAGATATAGACCTGCTTGCGGGAAAGGCCCATTGCCGCGATCATCTTGGTGAGTAGTTGTCCGGCGCGACCCACAAACGGCTCGCCCTGGACATCTTCATCGTATCCGGGCGCTTCACCGACAAACACCAGATCCGTCTCCGGATTCCCGGTCCCGAATACCACCTGGGTGCGTCGTGCGGACAGGCCGCAGCGTGTGCAGTCTTTGAGCGCTGCGGCCATCTCCTCAAACTCTTTTGCTTTGCCTCGTTTCCTCACGACTAACGCATCCCGTGGAATGTAAAAATCTCGCACGCCAAGCCGCGCCAGCTGCACGGCATAGCGCCTCACTAACTCCGCTGCTTGCGTGAGTTCGGACTGCACCGACATCTCTCCCATACCGATTTAGTACAGGTCCCACGATTTTACCGGGACCTCTCTCAAGTCCAGGGCATACTGCACGGCCGCAGCGGCATTCAAACGACCGTATCCGTATTCTTCGTTGAACCCGTTCTCATCATACTCTAAGGGACCGATCTTGTCGGCGGTTTCCTTGAGTACTTCGAAAATCTCCTCCACGGTGAGATCGGGATTCGCGGCCAGGACCAGGGCGACAATCCCCGACGCAATCGGGCAGGCCGCCGAAGTTCCGCTGAAATCCAGTGCGTATGCGCTGTCGGGGCTATAGCCCCATTCGGGGACTGTGACATCCGTCGTCACAATATTCTTCTCACCGGGCGCAAGAAAATGCAATTCCGGCCCCCATTGACTGTAGCAGGTGCGGGTATCACGGAGAGTACTGGCCCCGATGTTGATGACATTGGGGTGGAGAGACTCTCCATCGATGGGGGCGACATTGTCTGCGCTCGGCCAATTGCCGCTGATTCCGGTCGAATCCCCGCCGGGATCGTCCTCACCGGAAGTAGAGGCCTGTCCGGAGATTTGTTCTCCGTCGACCTCAATCCAGAAAAGGTCGTAGTCGGCTTCCGTGCTGACCTGGAACTCCACAGCCAGGTGGCCGGACTGGGGAAGATCGACATTCCAGACCAGTTGACTACTCTGGTTGTCTTCGATCGTTCCACTCTGGTACATCAGTTCATAATTCGGCACATTCGACGGGACGATTTCAAACGGCTGATCTCCGCCTCCTTCAACACCTTCCGGGAATGCCTCCTCATAAAGTGAAAGGAAAAGATCGCCAATGTACTCGTTCGTTTCCGGATCGACAAAATAGCCGTCGTAGATCCGTGCGGCATCGTCACCCTCACTGCCGGACTCATCCTTTTGATAGATGAATGAAATCGTGTGCGCGCCGGCCTCAAGGGGATCGGTCGATTGGAATACCAGATAAGTACTCTGATCGCTCGGAGCGAGTCCGCTGAACGGAGGCTCCAGTGGAACCTGCGCCGGCTCTTCCGGTTCGGGCATACCCCCGTCAATCCTTCCAGGGTATTCCTGTCCATCCAGGAGAACGTGCAAGACGTCTTTGCCTTTTTCGGATCGGATTCGAAAGTGGATGAGAAGATGGGTGAGTTCCGAAGTTTCGAATTCCCAAATCAGGGAGCTGGTCTGGTTATCTCCGATTTCGCCGCTTTGGAATACAAATCCCAGGGTGGTCATCTCGGATTCCTGTACATCGAACGGAACGTCTCCACCGCCTTGCATGCCCTCCAGGAATGTGCCGCTGGAAGCGGAATAAACCATATCGCAGTAACTCTCATGGCCGGACAATTGTATCGATTCGATCCAGACCGTGTCGTCTCCAGCGCTGCCGGAATCGTCCTTCTCATAGACAAATTCAACTGTATGACTCCCCGCAGGAATATTCTCCGTGCCTTCAAACCAGGAAAACGAGGTGGCGGCATTGCCGCTCGAGAACAGGACGGGAACTCGCTTGTCCCCCCGCTTGCCCTGGTCGGAAGTGGCGAAATCCAGGGCTTCTCTGACAATATCGCTCAATGTCGACCCTCCCCAGGAATTGTTCACCACATCGGCATGTTTGGCGGCATAACGAATCGAATCAGCAATAATCGTGTTGCGCGTAGTCTCCCACTCTTCTTCCGGGACACTTTCCGGCCTATCGAACGTCAGGCGAACCGGAAGGACCGGTGTACCGAACGAGACTCCGACCACGCCGATTTGATTATTGCCCCGCGCGGCAGCGCAGCCCGCAACAGCGGTTGCATGGATCTCATTGGCGTTGGTTGGATTCGGATCGTTGTCATTGTTGGCGAAATCCCAGCCGTGGATGTCGTCGATCAGCCCGTTTCCATCATCATCCACACCGGACTGCCCCGCCTGTTCGACAGGATTCGTGTAAATGTTCAAATCCGGATGTCCCAGATCCATGCCGCTATCCACAATTCCAATGACAACATCCTCACTGGGCATTTGGAGATCCCATGCGGCTTCCGCCGCGATATCCGCCCCCGTCATGCCGCCATACTGGCCGGTGTTATTCAAATGCCATTGGCTCGGATAGAGTTCATCGTTGGGCTGGAAATTCAGCTTGATTTGATGGGCAAAGTTCGGATTCGCCCAGATCACATCCGGGTCACTCCACAACCGGTTGGAGACCGCAAACGGGCTTCGGGTTGAATCCAGTCGCAGAACAAATTGATCGTCCGTATAAAGGAGCGGCCTGACAACGGTGAGATCGTGACGCTGGGCCAGTCGGAAAATATCGACTCCCTCGGCGACTTTGACAACCACTTCCGGCTGCGGATAGATCAGCAATCCGGTGGAGGGATCTTTGTAAACCGGGTAGACATAGGCCACGCCTTTTTGTGACGGCTTGTTCACGGCGGAGACTGATTTCGTTCCACTCACGGAGGGATCGGTTTTCACAACAATCAGGCCGCCTCCAATCGCCTTTGTTTCGACAATCCCCTGAATCTGGATTCCGAGTGCGCGCGATGAACGCATCTCCGCCGCCAATTGCGTTGCTTTCTCCGCATTCCCACGGACACCGACCACATATTGATTCGGCACTTCCTGCAGCTGCATCATACTTCCGTTGTTTCGGTAGGTGACCCCCTTTGCAAAACCAATCGAGGTCGTGGTCAGCAGCACAAGAACCAGGATGAGGCTTGACCTCATGCTGAGGTTTCGTTGCATTGTGTAAACTCCTGTAAAAGAATTGACCCTCTTTGAAGGGTCGGATGATGTTACGAGACTCCCCAATGAAATCGAAGGGTGGCCAAAGATCGGTGTGGATTGTCTTCCCTCATCTGCCCGCCAAGCCTCCCGAGATTCAGCGCAGTATCATTCTTCCTTGGGTATATGGTAGGATTTGCTGAAACATCCTATTTGTGGAGTCGAAATATGTCAATTCAAATTGGTATCGTCGGTTGCGGTGGCATGGGAAACATGCACCGTTCGTGTTGTGCCATCTCCGAGGCGGCAAAACTGACCGCCGTATGGGATGTTGATTGGGAGAAATGCAAGGCGAAAGCCTCGGAGTGGAACGTGGAAGCCTGCCCCTCTCTGGAGGCGCTGCTGAGCAGGCCGGAGATCGACGCGGTGTTCATCACCACTCCCACCCCCAGCCACGCGGAAATCGCCCTGGCTGCCCTGGATCACAAAAAACATGCGTTCGTGGAAAAACCATTAGCGAGAACCCTGGAACAGGGCAGGGCGCTGAAAGAGGCCATGGCCCGCACGGACCGTGTCTGCATGGTGGGTCAGTGCATCCGATTCTGGCCGGAATATCGGTTCCTCAAGGAGGCCGTGACGGATGGCCGCTGGGGACGGCTTGTCACGGCTCGGTTTCATCGAACCGTCGGCTGCCCGAGTTGGGACAAGGGAAACTGGTTCGGCGATGGGGAACTGAGCGGATCTGCCGCATTGGATCTGCACACACATGACACCGATTTTGTCGTGTATGCCGCCGGAATGCCGGAGGCGGTCCAGTCATTCGGAACATGCGATCCGAAAGGCGGGTGGTGGCAGATTGTCTCGCGGTACGTCTATCCGAACAGCCCACAGGTTTATTCGGAAGGGGCCTGGTACTTCGTGGAGGAATTCCCGTTCAACATGAACTATCGCGCCAACTTCGAGGAAGGCATTCTGGACTACGATATGGCGCGCGAAAAAACACTCCGTTTTCATCCGAGGAGCGGCAAATTATTCGAACCCGAGCTGCCCCCCATGCCGAAACTGAAAGGCGAGGGGATCAATATCAGCGATCTCGGTGCGTATTTTCTCGAAGACCAATACTTCTTTGAATGCATCGCCCAGGGCAAGAAGCCGGAGACGGCGACTTTTGAAACGAGTTATGATTCTGCCCGTGTGGTCTTTGCGGAGATCCGTTCCGCCGAGGAGAACCGATGCGTGAAAATCGCCGAGATGGTCTGACCGCTCGGCAAAGCACGCCGAGGAGTCTTGCGAGATCCGGCAACCCTCACCTAACCTCCCCCAGACTTGGGGGAGGGACTTCTCCCCCAAAGTTTGGGGGAGACACAGAGGGGGTTGTGCGCATTTCACTCTCTGACCTATGGTGTGTACGGCCGTGCTTTCTTTTCCCAATCACCGGCTCCGCCGGAGTGCCGCTCGCGATGACAAAACGAGCAGGGCATACAGAACACTTATAAGGAACAGTCCATGATTCAAGTCGGCATGATCGGTGCAGGAATGATGGGACGGGTTCATGCGGAATCGCTCGCGCGGCTTCCGGAAGCCCGGCTGACCCTCGTCGCCGACCCATCCGGGTCGAAACTGCAGGAAATCGAGTCCACCTTCCGGGTCCGAACAACCCGGAATTCATCGGAGGTGATCGAATCGTCGGAAATCCAGGCGGTCATGATCGCCACGCCGACTCCGCTGCATTACACGTGGATCAGGACCGCGCTGGAAGCGGGCAAACATGTGTTTTGCGAAATCCCCCTGGCTCGTCAATTCCCCCAGGGGCAGGAACTGGTCCGCCTCGCCCGCGAGAAAAACCTTATCCTGACAGCCAACCACTCCATCCGTGGTTTCTATGAATTCCGCGCGTTGCGGGACCGCGTCTTGAACGGTTCCGTGGGAAATCCGGGGGTTGTTCGCCTCTCCCGCCGAGGTCCCCATCCCCGGAATTGGTACTCGGAATTTGAGGCAAGCGGCGGGGTGATTCTGGATGCCATGATTCATGACCTGGATTTTCTCTTGTGGACCTGCGGACCGGCCACACGAGTAACCGCCAGGGGAATGTGCCGGGATCGCGATGTACGCAAACTGGACTATGCCCTTGCTGTGATTCGTCTCGCCTCCGGCGCGATAGCCCATGTGGAATCCTCCTGGTGTCACTACGGCCAGTACGCGGTAGATGTCGAGATTGCAGGCGACAACGGTCTGCTGACCTATGACAACTTCGATGACTCGATTCCTTTGCGAGTCTCGCTGATCGACTGGAACAGCGGCGGGCGGAAATATGTCACCGAGAGCACGATACTCGATACCGCCTATATGAAACTCCTGCGGGGATTTCTCTGTGCCATTGAGGGAACCGAGGAGAATCCCGTGCCCCCGGAACAGGCGCTCGCATCCCTGCAACTTGCCCTTGCAGTGATCGACTCCGCCCGAACCGGGGCAACCGTCGAACTGCCGGTTCCGCACGATTACGGGAGAGCATCATGACAAAACTCGGAATCCTATCCTTCGCGCATCTCCATGCGGACCTGTATGCCGCTGCAATCCGGTCTCTACCGAATGTGGAATTGGCAGGGATTTTTGATGAAGATTCCAACCGCGCAAAACAGAAAGCACAGGAATTCGAAACCGCCCCATTCGACAACGTGAACGCACTCCTGGAACAGGACATTCAAGGCGTGATTGTGACGGCGGAAAATGCGAAACATCGCCGATACACCGAAGCGGCGGCCCGTGCGGGGAAACATGTCCTGTGTGAGAAACCCATTGCGACCACCATGGAAGACGGTCAGGCCATGATCGACGGCTGCCGGAATGCCGGTGTGCAGCTGATGATTGCCTTCGCGTGTCGGTTCTGTCCGCCGATTTACCGCGCCATGCAGATTGTCAAAGAGGGCGCATTGGGGAATATCCTCGGCCTCAAAGGAACCAACCGAGGGCAGATGCCGGGCGGCTGGTTTACGGACAAAGCCCTGGCGGGCGGCGGCGCGGTGATGGATCACACAGTCCACCTGGTCGATCTGTGGCGATGGATGCTGGGCCGGGAAGTGAAAAATGTATATGCGGAAATCGGCACGCTGTTCTACCCCGATCTGGGAATTGACGATGCCGGGTTATTGCTTCTGCAATTCCAGGATGGTCCGTTCGCGTCGATTGATGCCAGCTGGTCGCGACCGATTCCCGCGTATCCCACCTGGGGCGATGTGGCGATGGAGATTGTCGGCGACCAGGGATCGCTGACTGTGGACGGGCTGCGTCAGCGCCTCTGCCTGTATGGCAAAGAAAGCGGGAAAGCCGAATGGCTTCCGTGGGGGGATGACATGTTCCAGGGTGTGATCCGCAGTTTTGCGCGTGTGGCGCAGGAGGGAACCCCGCCTTCGGTAACCGGCGAGGATGGCCTGCGTGCACTGGAGGTCGCGCTGGCCGCCTACCGCTCCGCCGAAACGGGAAGAACGGTAGAATTACCGCTGGGGGGATAAGAACAGAACAGGATTGAACCCAAATGAAATACTACACATTTGAGATACTGATTGAGAAGGAACCGGAAGATCCCGGATACCTCGCCTACAGTCCCACCCTGCCCGGATGTTTCAGCAACGGAAAGACCCTTGAAGAGGCCAAACAGAACATTCGTCAGGCAATTGAGCAGCACGTTGATGCGCTGCTCGCCCACGGGCAAGAGATTCCGCAAAAAGGAAGCCTTATCCATGTGGCTGAATTGACGGTCGGAGTTCCCGAATGAGTCGAATGCCACAAATCAGCGCCCGTGAGCTAATCCGTTTCCTGAAGGCACAAGGATTTATCGAAGACCGGCAGTCCGGAAGTCATCTCACTCTAATTCATCCTGAAAAAAATATATTCGTGACAATTCCTGTGCATGCCGGATGCGATATTGGGCGGGGATTGGCGCTCCGGATATTAAAAGAGGCCGGATTCTCCTCGGAAGACTATCTACGCTTGCGCTGATATTCGATTCTCCTCTCCTCGTCACCTTGTTGCCCGCCAGCTCAGGATAAAATCACACCAGTCTGCTCCGCCTGACGATCTCAATGTCCCCTCTCATTGAAGAAGACATCTGACACTGAATTGAAATTGTGATACGTTCTTTATGTAGGGTGGAAAAATGATGTCACCCGACTGTTGTTCCGAACGAATCTGCGGCGATTCGTTTTATTTGCAGGACTGTCATGCTATTTCGCTCGTGGCGAGCGCACGAGAGACGAATATGTCAGGGAATGCGATGTCTGTCATATCGGGGTTTCTGTACTGGGTGGAGCAATCCCGGGAAGGGATCTTCCAGGCGAGCGGAAGATTGTCTTGCCCGAAAACTGAATTCCCTTCCGAATTTCCGAGAATTGCTCCCTTCCATATCAGGAAAAGAAACAGGTCC
>JAKPYU010000082.1 GCA_029568995.1 Candidatus Omnitrophota bacterium
TCTGGTAGTGGTGCACAGGTGTACAGACCTGCTCCGGGCTGGAAGAAGTCCCTCGTTGGTAAAAGGTTGTCTCCCAATTATCCACGTTGCGGATGGTCACCTCGAAATCGCTGAATTCATAGACATCGCCGCCCACTTCCAGGGTCGCACTGAACAACATGGTGGCGACCAGCGCATCCGCGCAGTCGTCGTCACCGCAATCCAGGTCTGAAAACGAATGAAACGTCAGAACAAAGGATTCCCCTGTATATCGACACGGATCCATCTGCGGATTCTGCTCGTCGTCCGCGACCACCCCTTCAAATGGAGTCGACAGAAGATCGATGATCCCCTGCTCCGCAGGACGCAGATCTTCGGGGTCATTGGTCACCCCGCACAGCGAATCGTCTTCGCCCAGACATTCGCTGCCCGACGATTCCTTTTCGTCACAACTGACAAGACAGCATCCGATGAACAGAATCACCATCGGCAAAACTATTTTAAAAATCATGGTCATTTTCCTTTCGCTCTGTTTTCTCACAACGGGACAACAAGTGTCTGTTGCAGTGACTCCGGATTGACGACAGGTTTCCAGAAAAGCAGCGTGCGTTTCAGCTGACTGTCTCAGCTTCCCGAGCAGAGGAGGCGCCCGGGACCGGCGTCATTCCGCAATATCCATCCGGCAGCTTTCCCATACAGCGGTGTCTGTGTCTCCGTGGTTGAATTCCCAGAAGATAGTGAATGCTCTTCCAATGGGCCCGGACTCATAGAAATTGCCATCCAGTCCGTCATCCGGCGTCTCTTCCGGATCAATGGTTACATGCATGATAATTTCCGCTTCAACACTATCACTGATAAGGAAACCGACCTTGACATACCCGGAAACAGGATAAGAACTACTTGAAATCGTCAGCGTGCCTCCCAGAGGCATTTCTCCAATCATCGCGTCTGTGCATTCCGTGGGTTGGAGATTGGGATCCCAGTCATTAATGTAGCAATCTTCAATAGAAGACATCGTCAGATCAAATGTGAACGACTCGCCCGCGAAACGACAGGGAATGTCACCGCCGCTGTCAAGGATGGTGCCGCTGAATGGCGCATCGAGCCAGTCCGCGACATCGTCCTCGTATTGCGTGAGATCCGCGGTGATTTCTCCATCCCCTCCCACGGCGTTGTCCCCTTCGTCGGAACAGGACAGCATGCCCAGCGCAAACACCGCATGAATGATGAAAGCCAATGAATTTTTCATGATCAGATCCTTTCTACTCCAAAGGTTACAACAGCGGAATGTGCAGCACTGAAATGAAGCCGCTGTCGGGTGAAGGCCCATTGAGCTGAGCGGACAAGACAACCGTTTTTGTTAATTGCCCATCGACAATGCTGTAGGCGACCCGTACGTCCATCTCGTCAATGTGTTTCCGGAGTGAATGCCCCTGAAGCTTCAGCTCAACCTCCGAAAGCAGACCATTCATTGTAACGCTGTTCATCATTGGTGCTGCAACCGAATTGTATTCCGGCCAGTGCAGAGAAATCCGATGAAGCGATCCATCCAGATTGTACGCCATCACAATTCGCGATCCCAGCACCTCCACTCCATCAATGTATCGCTTGATATACGCGATGTACGCCATGGCGTGGTCGTCAATCGTTCCATCCAGATACTTGGCTGTTCCTCGCAACGTTCTAACCTCAACGCGCATATCAGACAGCACTTCGGACTCTGTAAACCCCAGACTGGCCAGATCGCGGCGAATATTGTCCTGTATGGCATCCTTCGATACAACTTTGGTCGTTCTTTTCCATGGAACTTCTCCTCCGACCTGACGAAGCAGAACCCATTGCAATGAATGAGGCGTCGTCCCGTCCGTTGTTGAAATTCAGTGGCGACTTCCATCAAGTTATCCCACCTGTTGAACGGCGTCAATCCGACCACCGCAGCCCAGTTTTCGTTCATGTTCCTTCAATGCCTCGTCGAGTTTCCGCAGGTGCTTG
>JAKPYU010000083.1 GCA_029568995.1 Candidatus Omnitrophota bacterium
GATTGCGGATTGCGGATTGCGGATTGCGGATTGCGGATTGCGGATTGCGGATTGCGGATTACCGACTACCGATCACTGATCGGCGACCGTAGGGGCACACGGCCGTGTGCCCGTCTGGTCCTACGCACTCGAGGAGAGGATGAGGGGGGCAAAAAGGAAACTGAGGTAGCACATGGCAAAAATCATGATAACGGGCGGGGCGGGATTCATCGGCTCGAATCTCGCCACGAGACTGCTGGAGCTGGGGCATGAGGTGGCGATCGTGGACAATTTCGCCACAGGCAGACGGGAGAACCTCGACCGGATTCGGGACCGAGTGGATCTCCATGAAGTCGATATTCGTAGCTATGAAGAGATACTCCATGCCATGCAGGGCGTGGAGTATGTGTTCCACGAGGGTGCGCTGCCCTCGGTGCCGCGTTCCGTGGAGAAGCCGCTGGAGAGCCACGATGTGAACGCCACCGGAACCCTAACAGTTCTTCTGGCGGCGAGGAACGCGGGGGTGCGCCGTGTCATTTACGCTGCATCTTCCTCGGCTTACGGCGACGTCGAGGTTTCTAAAAAGCACGAGGCCCTTGCCCCCAGGCCGATATCACCCTACGGGGCGGCAAAACTGATGGGCGAATATTACTGCCAGGTATTCCACAAGGTCTATGGCCTGGAGGCCGTGTGCCTGCGGTATTTCAATGTGTTCGGTCCGCGTCAGAATCCCAATTCACCGTACACCGGGGTGATGGCGATTTTCGCTCCCCTGATGCTGCGCGGGGAACGTCCCCGGATTTTCGGGGATGGGTCCGCCACCCGGGACTACACTTACATCGACAATGTGGTGGAAGCCAACATTTTGGCAATGAGTGCGCCGGATGCGCCGGGAGAGGTAATCAATGCTTCCTGCGGCGGGCGGGTGTCCGTGCTGGAGGTGGTACATCTGCTGAACAAGATCCTGGGAACCTCCATCGAACCGGAATTCCTTCCGCCGCGAAAAGGAGACATTCTGCATTCCAGTGCCGATATCTCCAAAGCGAGAAAAATCCTGGGATTTGAACCGAAGGTATCGGTCGAAGAAGGATTACGCCGGACCGTGGAATGGTATCGGCAGGAGCTGGGGATGTAAGAAACACGGGCGAGACGCCCGTGCAAAAACGTCCAAACTCCAGACACGGGCGAGACGCCCGTGCCACCCATTCAGTCCACCTTGTCCACCTTGTCCGCGCTGTCCACAACGTCACTTCCTATAAAACAGCGTTCTCGGATCGAGATACATCAAGATCCGAGTCAGCGTGGACCGATTCAGCAGCGTCTGTTTTCGCTCTTCCTCCACCCTTGAGAACCATTCGTCAAGATCGCGCTCGGTAATCGGGATCTTTAATACAGGATCGGCGCAGAGCTCTGAGATCGCTCGGCGCAGTTCATCATGCGGCAGATTGCAAATTCGAGTCAGTGCATCATCGACGCGGCTCCGCTCCTGCGCCGAAAATGAAGAAAGGACCTTCTGCCTGGTTTCGGCATCCAGCAGCAGAATCAGGGCGGCGGCTTTCTCTTCCGGGATCAGAGCCATTGCTGGGGCCTCTGCTGCAATAATAGGGCTGTTGTTCGGTGTGGACATAGTGGACGCTGTGGAAATGGCGGGCAAGAAGGCCATTTATCCGGCTCCATTGCGTCAAGATTGACGGTCGATATACTTTAAATAACCTTTCATTCTTTCAGCAAAAAACAATCCCCCGGAGGATATTCGATGTCTGTTGCCATGAATCGTCGCTTATTTCTTGAAACCGCCGCGTTGGGCCTGCTGGCGGCATGTGGGGATAACCAAGGCCCCTCTGTCGTGCAAACCGAAGAGAGTACTGCCGATGTCGATCCGTCAACCCTTCCCAAACTCTCCATCGCAACCTGGCAGACTCCCCAGGAGGATAAAGAGGCCATCATCGAGGAGGCACGTCGCCTCACCACCGAAGCGGTCAATGCGCTGGGTGGAATGAGCCGATTCATCTCCAAGGGTGACGTGGTGTTTATCAAACCCAATATCGGCTGGGATCGCCGCCCGGAACAGGCCGCGAATACAAACCCGGACGTAGTGGCAACCCTGGTGAAACTGTGCTACGAGGCAGGCGCAGCGAAGGTCCGCATATCGGATTTCACCTGCATGGACGAACAACGAACCTTCGTGCGAAGCGGTATCCAGAAAGCCGCCACGGCGGAAGGTGCAGAGGTGTTTTTCCTGGACAAACGCAAGTTCAAGGAAATGAACGTCGGCGGTAAGACCTTGCCCACCTGGCCCATTTATACGGAATTTGTCGAATGTGACAAACGGATCAATGTCCCCATCGCAAAGACCCACAACCATGCCCTTCTGACTCTGTCCATTAAGAACCTGATGGGGATGATGGACGATCCACGCAACCAGCTTCATCAGAACCTGGGACCGGCAATGGCGGATATCGCGTCATTCCTGAAGACGGACCTTGTCGTGCTGGATGCCATTCGGATTCTGAAACGCAACGGTCCGACCGGCGGCGATCCGAAAGACGTGGAGCGAAAAGACACCATCGTGGCCGGTGTGGACCCCGTCGCAATTGATGCGTTCGGGGCAACCCTGTTCGATCTGAAACCGGAAGATCTCTCCATTGTGACGGAATCGGAGAAACTGGGCGTCGGCACGAAGGATTATGAGAGTCTGAAACCGGTGCGACTGAGCATTTCCTGATCCATGGTCCGTCTGTTATCATAATCACTCACCAACTTTCGGATGTTTCTGAAGATATGCCATGGTTTTGATCTATTTCCGCCGCCTGGTTCAGTTTCTGTTTTTCGCCCTCTTTGTGCTGATCTTCCTTCGGACGACATTGCACGGTGAAAACGATACCGAGCCGTGGGCGACATTCTTCTTCGACATCGACCCGCTGGTGTTGCTGTCAACCTGGCTGGCATCCGGGTCCGTTCTCCCAAAGATGTTCCTGGCATTGATCGTGGTCGCGCTCACCCTGCTGCTGGGTCGGCTTTTTTGCGGGTGGATTTGCCCGCTGGGGACACTGTTCAATTTCATCAGCGCGTGCCGAAAAGCCCGCCTCGCGCATTGGATTCAAACGGGGACCTGGAATCGCTGGCAAAAGGCGAAATACCTGCTCCTGATCGGGCTGCTGGTATCCTCGCTGTGCGGGCTGCATCTTGCCGGGATTTTCGATCCCCTACCCTTCCTGTACCGGACATTCGCGACAAGCGTCTACCCGGCATTTAACTGGGGTGCGGATGAGCTGTTCACCTGGCTGTATGAAAACGATCCCGGAATCGGGCCGGTGCGTGTGACCGTGGTTTCGGAACCAATCTACTCGTTTCTACGCGATTACGTGTTGACACGGAATCCGAAACCTTACGATGGCGGTGTGCTGATCGGGCTTCTGTTTGCACTGGTTGCGATTTTCGCGCTGATGCGGTTCCGGTTCTGGTGCCGGTATATCTGCCCGCTGGGTGCGTTATTGGGCCTGTGCTCGAAAACCTCGCGGGTGGAGCTGCACAACGACACCGAGAAATGCGACCACTGCAAGCTGTGTGTCGCGTACTGCCACGGAGCCTGCGATCCCCATCTTGCCGGGGAATGGAAGAAGGACGAGTGCTTGCAGTGTTTCAACTGCCGAGAGCAATGCCCGAACGGGGCAATCGGTTTTCGATGGTCGTGGTTCGGCAGGTCCGTGGAGGTCATCCACCCCCTGCCGCCCAGGAAATCGAAACGAACGAAAGAAAATGAACGAGAATCCGAAGAGTAAATCCAAGACAGCACTCGGAAGACGTGCCGTGCTGACCGCGATGGGAACCGGCGCGGCGGCGACCGCGCTGCTCAAAGTCTCCCCCGTTGTGCAGGGCAAAACCTACAATCCCGCGCTGATTCGTCCCCCCGGATCGCTGCCGGAAGAGGAATTTGAGACTAAGTGCATCCGGTGCGGCGAATGTATGAAAGTCTGCCCGACAAACGCCATTCATCCCGCCACGTTGCAGGGCAGTCTTGCGGGCCTCTGGACTCCGGTCATCATCCCTGAAATCGGGTATTGCGAATATAACTGCACCTTGTGCGGGCAGGTGTGTCCGACGGGGGCCATTCGGAACCTCACGATTGACGAGCGACATCCGATTAAGATCGGCATCGCTCACGTGGACCGATCGCGATGCATGCCTTGGGTGTCAAACAATGAGTGTATCGTCTGCGAGGAACACTGCCCCACCCCCACAAAAGCAATCTGGCTTCAGGAAGTCACCATCCCCGACCGGTACGGAGAACCAAAGGTTCTCAAACAGCCCATCGTAGACCCCCAGCTATGTATCGGATGCGGAATCTGCGAGACCAAGTGCCCCGTCAATGACCCCTCCGCGATCATCGTAACCAGCGGCGGCGAAACCCGCAATCCGGGGAATCAGTATATTTTGATGGAAGATCGGGAAACACCGGAATGAATCCGTTCTGATGTACCCCCCCTCAATCCCCCCGTGAACAGGGGGAGGCATTTCTTCTCCCTCCCCGCTCGCGGGGAGGGCT